>JBAYFA010000201.1:0-2532 GCA_041667425.1 Bacilli bacterium | reverse complement strand
GATTTAACCTTTATAATTTATAATCGCGATGTTGATAGTGATCCTTATCTAAAGGCCCGTGGCATTATGCGTCCTAGTCATGCCGATTATGTATCATGGGTTAAATATCATGAAATTCTCATTGGCGGAGGAGCATTTTCCGGCAGAATGACGGTTTTATATATCATTTTAGGATCGATTTGTGAACAACTTCTTCAAAAATATCCAATTCGTGTTTTTTCGAGAATTAAAAGCATACATGTCATCAAAGACCCGACAGAGGTGATCGATTATACCACCTTAGATCCCCTTTTCCCTGTTGCTGATCCGGTTACTCGAAAGAAAATGATTCATTTGATTACTTCATTAACAGATGATTCTGTTGGCGGCGTGATTGAATTATGTATTCAAGGAGTTCCAATTGGATTAGGAGATCCCATTTTTGGGGGATTAGAAGCCATGTTTAGTCAAATTTTATTTGCCATTCCTGGAATTAAAGGCATTGAATTTGGCTCAGGATTTGATATTACTAAAAAATTTGGTCATGAAGTTAATGATTTAATGAAATATGTGGATGAAAAAGTTGTGTTTTTATCTAATTATTCTGGAGGAATTCAAGGAGGAGTCGCCAATGGAGAAGACATCATTATTCGTCTAGCGGTCAAACCAACACCTTCGATTCGAATGCCTCAACAAACCATAAATGTTTTAACAAAAACCAATGTGACGACTTCTATTGAGGGACGACATGATGCGGCCTTCATTATTAAAGTTGTTCATGTCGCTTGTGCGATGGCAAAATATGCCGTGGCTCAAGCGTTAAGAGGAACTCCTTATGAACGATGAGCGTCAGAAAATAGATGTCATTGATTGTGAAATCATGGCTAAATTAGATGAACGATTTCATCTTGTGAGAACCATTGGACAGTATAAACAATTACATCATTTACCGATAGTACATGAAGTGCGTGAACAAGCGGTGTTAAAGCAAGCGGCCCCTTATTTATATGAGGATGAAATTCAAGCAATCTATCAAACTATTTTTGCGAAAAGTCGTGCCCTTCAAGCAGTGCGAGTTGGGTTGGTGGGAAAATCACTCCCTTATACACTATCTCCGATGATTTATCAGGCCATGGGGTTTCCTGATTATCAAATCATTGAAACCAATGATTTGAAGAAGACCCTTGAAAAAGGGACTTTTCAGGGCTTAAATGTCACTATTCCTTATAAAGAAGAAGCGTATCGCTATTGTGAGCAATGGGATGAATCTGCTGAGATTACCAAAGTGGTCAATACCGTCATTGGGAAAAAAGGGTATAATACAGATTATTTAGCAATGATCGATATCTTTTTATCAAAAAAAATTAATTTTCAAAAACAAAAAGTAGTAATTATCGGAAATGGAGCCACGGCTCGCTCGGTTAAATATGCCATCTTAGATGTGGCAAAACGCACTAATGTTGTGCTCTCATCTCTTGTTTTTCTTGTGAGAACGCCTCGAGCTGAAGAAGATGTATTGTTAAAAGATTATATGAAGCATACGGATGCGACCATGTTGATTAATACCACTCCTTATGGAATGGCTCCAGATACGAAAACTACGCCCCTATTTCCAATTGATCAATTTCATCAACTACAATGGGTGATGGATGTGGTGTACAATCCTTTAAAAACTCCCCTTTTGTGTGCCGCTAAAAAACAAGGCATTTCCATTATAAATGGATTTCATTTGCTTCTCATGCAAGCTGCTCAATCAGCTACTTTGATTTTTGGACAGGAAATAGATATAAAGTCACTCTATCAAGTGCTTATTAAATCTATTCAAAATATTGTTTTGATTGGAATGCCATTTTCTGGAAAAACTCATCTTGGGATCCAATTAGGGGAAGCTATGCATCGAACCGTTATTGATTTTGATCAAGAACTACAAAAACGGGGACAAGATTTATCAACTCTTCTTCGTCATCATCAATCTGTTGCTGATTTCCGTAAATATGAAATTCAACTTGCTTGTGAATTAATGGATACACGTGGAGCCATCATCGTTCCAGGGGGAGGAATTGTTTTAAGTGATCAAGCGATGGATATATTAAAGAGGAACGCATTGGTGGTCTTTGTTGATACTCCTTTGGATATTTTAAAGAGTCGAATTGATGGGTCTCGCCCTTTAATTCAAAATTTGGATGATCTTGATCGGTTATATCGCGAGCGGCGACCACTGTATGAGCATTATGCGGACATGATGAGTAGCGAAGAAAATGGAGTGTTAGATAAAATATATGAAAATTTATATTATTAATGGACCCAATCTCAATTTATTAGGACAACGGGAACCCACTGTATATGGTCATCAAACATATCAAGAACTAACACGAGTGGTAAAGGCTGAAGGAAAACGGTTAAAAATTGACCTTCAGATGTTTCAATCCAATAGTGAAGGGATAATCATTGATTACCTTCATCGTGCTCATCTTCATCATATTGATGGCATTATTATTAACCCGGGAGCTTATACCCATTATAGTTATGCTATTTATGATGCGATTTTAGGAG
>JBAYFA010000200.1:0-2559 GCA_041667425.1 Bacilli bacterium | reverse complement strand
GATTCATACGTCTGAAGCAACAACAGATATGCCGTTTGAAGTCGGTATTTTAAATGTTCCTACCTACAATAGTGTTGTATACCCTAAGGCAAGTATGCAAATAAATTTTGCTTCTGCTGATATTTTTATTGGGTCAGTTATGGACTATCAAGTTTATGAATCTGATGATCAAGAAGAATGGACACTTTTAACTGGACGGTTACGTTCATTTGGAATAACTTATGGATACACCTTTGATTATCCAAATACCCTTCATCCAATGTATGTTAAAATTGTCGGAATGAATGAATTTGGAACGTTGACGAGCCCAGTTTTAAAAATAGAAATTAGAATATATCAACCAAGTGATTTACTTTCGCTTTCGAAGCGATTGTTGGACAATCAACTTGCAAGTATATTTGGACATGATGAATAAAAAAAGCTCAAAAGGTAATCCTTTTGAGTTTTTTTATGAAATGACGATGATGGTTTATTTATTTTTCATGACAATAGTTTCAATCACATCAGCGACATCTTCACATTGATCACAACATTTTTCAAGTCGATAATAAATTTCTTCCCAAATAATTAGTGTTCTTGGGTCTACCTCTTCAGCAAACAAATCATGGACTACTTTTAAATAGATTTGGTCTCCGACTTCTTCTAAGCGGTTGACTTCAATAATGGCTTGATGAAGAGTTGTTGATTTTTGAAAGTTGGCAAATTCAGTAACGGCGACATGTAATGCTTCTGCACATTGAAGAGCTACTCGGGCAAATTCAATGGCATCTTTACGAATTTCTTGAATATTATACATATAAAGCTTCATGAGTACGTCTTCAAAGGCGTCTGTTACATCATCAATTTCTTGAGTAAGACTAATGATGTCTTCTCGTTCAATGGGGGGGATAAATTCTTTTACAAGTTTTTCAATGATTTCATGTTTTTCTAAATCAGCGGTATGTTCAATCTTGTGCATTTTTTCTAAAGAAGACTTGATTGATTCTGGTTTGTAGTTATTCAAAATTTCAATTAATAATTTTGCTGCAGTTTTCGCAAAAGCGACACATTCAATAAATTCTTCAAAATAAAATTTGTTATGTTTAGACATAAATAGGTTCCTTTCTTAAAAAATATGAATGAACAGTTTAGCCATTAAGAAGCCAATGAGGCCACATCCAGGGAAAGTCAATATCCATGTTAATACCATGTCTTTGACAACGTTCCATTTTACATTAGAAAGCCGCTTGGCTGATCCGACTCCCATGATAGCAGTTGTTTTTGTATGAGTGGTGCTAACAGGAATACCATAAAGTGATGATACAAGAAGACATCCTGCTGCGGCAATATCTGTTGCAAATCCTTGATACATATCAAGTTTTACCATATCCATTCCGACGGTTTTAATAATTCGATATCCTCCAATTGATGTTCCTAGTCCCATGACAAGAGAACAAACAATCATAAGCCAAATGGGAATGGTGAATACAGAAACATCGGTGACTCCTTGGGATAAGAAAACTCCTAATATGAAGACGCCCATAAATTTTTGTCCATCTTGAGCTCCATGCATGAATGCCATAGCAGCTCCACCAGCAATTTGTCCGTTTTTAAAGAATTTTTGCGTTTTTCTTCGATCCATTTTTCTACAAATCAGTTCGATGATTTTGACGATTATCCAACCTGATCCAAATCCTAAAAGAGTTGAAAGACCTAGACCATAGATGACTTTAATCCATTCAGCACCATTGATTCCAGACAATCCTCCTTGTAAGGCAATTGCGGCGCCAGATATTCCGGCGATGAGGGCGTGGCTTTCACTGGTTGGTATACCAAATACCCAAGCAGCGGTTGCCCAAATAACAATCCCGACTAAGGCTGCACACAACGCCGCGAGGGCATTGGCTGAGTCTCCTCCAAAATCCACCATATTCATGATTGTTGATGCAACGGTTGTGTTGAAAAGTGTCATGACTAAGACCCCTAAAAAGTTGAAGATTGCCGCCATCATGATGGCACGTTTAGGCGATATTGCTTTAGTTGAGACACAAGTAGCAATGGCATTGGGAGCATCAGTCCATCCATTGATGAGGATAACACCGAGTGTTAATAGGACCGTCATCAATAAAATTGGGTTTTGTGTCAACAACTCCAAGAATTCTAGAAAATTCATAATGTCGTTTGTCCTTTCATTAAATTGCTATTCTCATTATAGCATAGAAAAAGGTAAATATTAAGCACATTTAGAAAAAACATGTAAATATTTACCTACTAAATTATTTATTTGATTTACGTTTGATTGGATGAGTGAGTAAAAGAATGGCCAAATATATAATAGCCATACCAATAAAAATCGTAAGCATTCCTTGCCAACCGATGTTTAAGGTATTCTTTATAATATTTAATGATAATTGCATAAGTTCCTCCTATTAGAGAAGCATTGGAACGATGGATAGAATAATTCCACCGGCCAATACGGATGCGATTTGTCCTGCTACGTTCGCAGATACTGCATGCATGAGTAAATGATTTTCTGGATCTGCTTCAATCCCCATTTTTTGTACAACACGTGCAGACATT
>JBAYFA010000199.1:0-2569 GCA_041667425.1 Bacilli bacterium | reverse complement strand
TATATCATAACCCATTCTTCTTTACAAATAAATTCTAAAAAAGATGATTTAATTAAATAATTGTTGAAATTTATGTGCATATTCCCATAAATCATCCACGGTTTGATACAAAATTTCTAAACAATATAGTTGTTGATAAGACAATGTCATCTGTAAGAGTCCTCTAAAATTCACGGTTCCATATCCAATGGGTTTGTGCTCATCCTGTTGACCCCGATTATCACTCAAATGCATATGCATCAGTTTAGGATAAAGAGCATCCATGTAATCTTGAATCGTATATCCACTCACATTAGCATGTCCTGTATCAAAAATAAAAGTAATATTTGGACGTTTCACCGCCTCAATCAAGGTTTTTATTTCCTGAGGAGAAAATCCCATTTCCGTTTCACGAGGCATATTTTCAATCATAATATAAGCGGAAGTTTGATCACATAAAGTTTGAAGCAAAGGTATGAGATGCCGACATAACATCCCCCGATCTTGTCCTGAAACATATCCTAAATGAAGCGTATATTTATTAACTTTAAATTGTTCTCCAAAACGAATTCCATTAGACAAACGTTCCATAAGGACATTGGCATGAGGAATATGACACAAATCATTATTTTCCCCAAAAGGTAAGTGAAGCACCACTTCTGGGTTCTCTTCTAACAATTCAAAAACCCCTTGCACATAGTCTTCTTGGTGAAGAGGAGTCGTATCAAATGGATAAAATATTTCAATTCCTTGATAAATTCCTTGCGAAAGCAAAGGACGAAAAGAGCGAATTTCTTCTAGAGTTCGATGTTGATTAATGGTAAAACATAATCGCTTATTGAGCATTTCCATACCATTTGTCTCCATCTTTACAAAGTGTTCGTAAATTGTCAATCAATAAATCGCGGAACATTATTTCAGTATTCATTTGATTAGTCCCTTCAAGGTAACGATAATTCGTATTATCAAATAAATAATCAATGGTCGCCACAGAAATAATATCAGTTGAATCAAGTTCTATCTCATTAAGTGTCATAATTTGCGAATAAATAACTGCATTGCTACTTAAGCGACAGCTAGTTTTATAATAACTATATATAAAATCTTCTACCGTCATGTCAACTGTTTTCACAATGTTATCAAAAGGCATAATTTTCCATATATGGCCCACAGTAACGATTTCTCCTTGCAAAATAGGAAACGCATTACTAATAATACCGCCCGTGTTAATAATAGCAACATCTGTATTAGTAGCTAAACGAAGAGCATCAGCCGCCCAAATAGCACCATCGGCATTAGCGAGTCTTATACCCGCCTCACCTAAAACTTCACTAGTAATGGGATTAATTTGTTGATTATAACGATCGACAATAGCATTCAAATCAAGGCTTTCAAATGATAAAGATTCTGACACAGTCAGTAAATCAGCACTAGCTTTATAGACCTGATTACTATCATCAAGCGATAAAATAATTTTCCCGATTTTTTTACCATGAGATGATGCTTGAATCACGGGCATCGGAATCATATCGCTCCCTCTATATATTTCAGCATAAGATGAATGGGTATGAGCATTAATAACCGCATCAATTTGTTGATTACCACTCAAATTAGCAATTTGTTGATTTTTACTTTGAGTATTCCCATGAACACTCACAATGACAATATCACATTGCTTTTCAGTTCTAAGCAAACTTGCATAGTATTCAATCAGTGGTAATTCTTCTTTAAAATAATAATCTTGAATCATTGATGGGGCTATACTAGTTTCCAATCCTTCACCAATCAAACCAATAATACCAATCTTTACATCTCCTCGAGTAGTGATAGTGTATGGGTCTGCCCATGTAACGGGCTCATCAGTTGCTTTTTCAAATATATTGGCAGCAATCAATGGAAAGTCAGCATCGACGCCTACTCCGTCTTTTAAACCGACGATAACATCAGTTCCCCAGTCAAATTCATGATTTCCAATAGTCATAGCATCAAATCCAATTTTATTCATCATTTCTACTACGACATTCCCACGGGTAATATTAGAAATAGCTGTTCCTTGAAACATATCTCCCGCAGCCAGTATTAGACTATTAGAATTACTTTGTTTTTCTGACATAAGGAATTGCCCAATTCTACTTAAACTTTGATCAGAATCTAAAATATCTCCATGTAAATCATTTAGTGTGTATATCGTTAACTCCTCTACGTTCGTTAAAGCAGTATTTTCACACCCCACCGTCATGGCAAGTAACAGCAATATCATCAATATTTTTTTCATAATACCTCCTAACATTTATAATTCATTTTATTATACCATAAAATGAATAAATTCGCTCTTCAATTTCAAGGCTAATCACAAATAAAAATCTTTGGTTTCCCAAAGATTAATGATTTTTCCCTTTGCGTGAATCAGATTTCTTGCGTGAATCTGTATGAAGAATCTTTTTCCGTAACCGAATATTACGAGGGGTCACCTCCACCAGTTCATCCTCGTTAATATATTCTAAACAAACTTCCAATGGTGCTTTCCGAGCTCGTTTTAATACGACCGTATTATCCTTATTGGAACTTCTTTGATTGCTCATGGCTTTGC
>JBAYFA010000198.1:0-2570 GCA_041667425.1 Bacilli bacterium | reverse complement strand
CAATTCTACTTTGCAACAATTTTCCAAATTTACGATAATCATACCGATCTTTAATCATTGATTGATCAAAGAAAGGGATTGCTTTATTCATAAACGTCTCGAAATCGAGTTCTTTTATATATTCTCCATTCAGCCACTTCATTTTCATTTCATCAAAAATACCACTTGATTTTGATAACCCAGCAACCGAGAATTTTTCAATTAATTCTTGCATCGTAAACTTTTCACGATTTTCTTTAGGACTCCATCCAAGTAATGCAATGTAATTGACAATCGCTTCAGGTAAATACCCTTTTTTAATGAAATCATCAAAATTGGCATCTCCATATCGCTTGGACAGCTTCCTATTTTCATCTTTCATAATGGGAGTTAAATGCATATATTTAGGAATTTCCCATCCAAATGCTTCATAGAGTAAATTATATTTGGGGGTAGAACTCAAATATTCATTGCCACGAATAACGTGAGATATTTTCATCAAATGGTCATCGACGACATTAGCAAAATTATAAGTTGGCATACCATCAGATTTGATCAACACTTGATCTTCTAATTCTTTATGATCAATAGCAACATGACCAAATACTAAATCATCAAATTCAGAAATTCCGTCTAATGGAATATTTTGACGAATGACATAGGAAACGTTTGACGCTAATTTCTCATCAATTTCTGCTTGGGACAAATACAAACAATGTTTGTCATACTTTTTTATCCCTTTGTCATTACTAAGACTATCCAATCGTTCTTTATCACAAAAACAATAATAAGCAGCTTTCTTCGCAATTAAGACTTTAGCATATTCTAAATACAAAGATTTTCGTTCACTTTGGACATAGGGACCATAAGGGCCTCCTTCATTGGGTCCTTCATCAATCACAATGCCTGAGGCTTGAAGGGTATGATAAATAACTTCCAACGCTCCTGGAACAAATCGTTCAACATCGGTATCTTCAACACGAACAATAAAGTCTCCTTGATGTTGTTTTGCAAATAAAAATGCATATAATCCCGTTCTTAAGTTTCCTACATGCATAAACCCCGTGGGACTTGGGGCAAATCGAGTACGTACTTGTTTCATAATTTCACTCCTAATAACCTTAATTATATTATACCACAACCACAAGAACGTGTGAACAACTTTCCTAAAAATTATTCAGCTGATGCGAAACAAATTTATAGTCAAATGAATTAAAAAGGTGTATAATGATTTCATTATGAAACTTTTAACCTCAAAAAAATTATTAGCATTGCCAATTAATCATTCGATTCCCCGGTGGCAAACACTTTTGAAAAACATTTTAAAAGTGTCTTTGCCTGCTGCAATGGAGTTGTTATTTATCACCCTCATTGGGATGGCAGACACCATCATGGTTGGAAACTATTCTAATGCTTCTATTACCTCAGAAGCATCCCTTGCCTCAGTGGCCTTGTCTCAACAGCCAATTTTTATCACCATTGCCATCGCTTCTGCGCTTGGAGTGGGGTTAACCTCCATCATATCACGACGCAAGGGGGAAAATCGCAGTGATGAAGCGAGGCTCTACTTACGTCAGTCGATCATGGTTGGCTTTTTGATAGGACTTGGGATGACCTTGTTTGCTGTTTTTTTCGCACGACCTATCCTTCAATTTGCGGGGGCAAAAGATGACACGATTGACAATGCCGTGTTATATTTTCGTATCGTCTCTTCCATTATATCCTTAAACTATGTCCGTTATACCATCAGTTCCGCACAACGGGCTATTGGAAAAACCAATATCACTTTAATTATGAACATAGTAGCCAATCTTGTTAACATTTTCTTTAACTACGTATTAATTTATGGTAACTTGTCTTTTCCAGAACTTGGCATTGGCGGAGCCGCCATTGCCACTGTGATTGGAAATAGTGTTGCTTTCATCATTGCTTTTATTTCTATTTTCAATAAAAAAAGTTTTATTTATATTCGGTTTCGTGATCGTTGGCGGCTCGACCCCGCAACCATTCAATACATGTTTAAGGTGAGCACCCCTGCCATTATTGAACAAATCTTTATGCGCATCGGATTTTTCATCATCAGCAAAATTGTCAATGACCTCGGGACGGAACAAACGGCCATCAATGCCATCATTATTAGCGTTGTTTCAACATCCTTTAGTGTAACCGATGGCTTTGCAATTGGAGCCTCCTCCTTAGTAGGACGAAGTCTTGGTGAAAAAGATCCAGCTAAGGCCTTTGCCTACGGGCGAATGTCGCAAATACTTTCAGTAGGGCTTGCGGGTGGCTTAATGATTGTCGTCATCTCTACAAGAAATATTCTTCCAACCTTCTTCTCCACCAATGAGTCAATCTATGGAGAAGCCTCGCGCCTTCTCACCTATACGTCTTTGGTGATGTTACCTCAAAGTATTCAATGGGTAACCACGGGTATACTTCGAGGAGCAGGAGATATTAAATATACTGCTCGAAACTCAATTATTAGTGTCACTCTAGTTCGACCCTTCTTTGCCTACATCCTTTGTTATCCCTTGGGACTTGGAATTTTGGGATCATGGATTGGAATGTTCATTGATCAAAGTTTACGAACT
>JBAYFA010000197.1:0-2588 GCA_041667425.1 Bacilli bacterium | reverse complement strand
ATGTATTTACCATATAAGGAATATGAGGGCAATCCATTCTTTGAAAAAGGAGGATGGTGGTTCCGACAAGGACATATTTTCTCTACTCCATTCTATTATATTGATTACACTCTTGCACAAATGTGTGCTCTTCAATATTTCTTACGTTCTCGAAAGGATCGAAAAGAAGCTTGGGATAGTTATGTGAAGTTATGTCAATTGGGTGGATCCAAACCATTCTTAGCGCTGGTTGAAGCGGCTGGTTTAAAAAATCCATTTGTAGATGGTACTATTAAAAAAATATCGCAAGAAGTCGAAGTTATTTTGGCGACTATGGATGATAAAAAAATGTGATTTAAAAAATCACATTTTTTCTTTATAGATTTCATGAACCATTTGAATGAGAACATCGGTACAATGATCCATGGCTTCAATTGAAATGCATTCATATTTTCCATGAAAATTATATCCGCCTGTTGCAATATTCGGACAAAGAAGTCCTTCATAGGTGAGACGAGCTCCATCTGTTCCACCACGAATGGGGATAATTTTGGGAGTTATTCCCACTTTTTTATTGGCACGAATCGCAATATCAATGATATTCAAATGGCCTTTCATCTTTTCAAACATATTATAATAAGTATCTTTTAGGGTAACCTCACAAACACGATATCCATATTGCTGATTCATCGCATCTTGGAGTTCAATGAATCGATTTTTTTGAGATTCAAATTTTATGCGATTGTGATTTCGGATGATATAGTGAAGATGGGTTTCCTCGACTGTTCCTGTGGTGGTATTTAAATGTTGAAATCCTTCGTAACCTTCGGTCATTTCTGGAGTTTCATCATGGGGAAGGCCTTGATGAAAGGCCATTGCTAGATGAATGCTATTGACCATTTTTCCTTTGGCACTTCCAGGATGGATGTTAGAACCGTAGAATTTCACATCAGCGCTGGCAGCGTTAAAGTTTTCATAACTAATTTCACCTTCATCACCTCCATCGACGGTAAAGGCAAAATCACAGTCAAATGACTTAATATCAAATAAGTCAGCTCCCTCGCCTATTTCTTCATCTGGAGTAAAGGCGATTTTGATGGTTCCATGAGGAATGGAAGGATTATTCATGAAATATTCAGCCATGCTCATTATTTCAGCAATCCCTGCTTTGTCATCCGCTCCTAAAAGTGTTGTTCCATCGGTGGTAATCAATGTTCTTCCAAACTCATTCTTCAAAGCAGGAAACATGCTTTGCTTTAAGATGATGTTTTCTTGGTGATTGAGAATGATATCTTCTCCTTGATAATTGGGATGACATTGAGGATGAATGTCCTTACCTGATACATCACAGGAGGTATCAAGGTGGGCAATAAACCCAACCGTGATTGCGTGAGGACAAGTGGCAGGAATTGTGCCATATACATAAGAGGCTTCATCCATATAGACATCAAAAAGGCCCAAATCTCTCAGCTCTTTAACAAGTTGTGAGGCCAATAGTTTTTGATTAGGAGTGGAGGGATGGTCCCCACTCGTCGGGTTAGATGTTGTATCAATGGATACATAGTGTAATAAACGTTCATACGGTTTCAAATAAATCCCTCCTTTAGGTTTAAAATATTATATCATAGTTTATTTTATAAGACAATCTTTGTATAGAAATTATCATGTCAAATATTCAATTATGGACTAGACATCAAAAAAAAATTATGATATAATAAATTACTGTTTGAAGTGATGGAGTGTAACCCTATGATTATGTATCAAATTTTATCATCTTTTGATATCGATGGCGAGATCATTAAGTCTGAAGAATATGGAAATGGTCATATTAATAAGACTTATTTAGTGACCACCACGTCTGGGAAGAAATATATTTTACAACAAATCAATACCACTGTTTTCAAACGTCCCAAAGATGTTATGGAAAACATTGAACTAGTTACCCATCATATTCGTCATAGTCAATCAAACAATGGAGAGGATTGTTCTCGTTGTTCACTTGAAATTGTTAATACTAAACGCAATGGAACTTATATTAAACTAAGAGAGAATTATTGGCGTTGTTATAAATTTATTCATGGGGCAAAAACTTATGAGCAAATAACTAACCCGATGCAATTTTATGAAGTTGGCAAAGCCATTGGTAAATTTCAATTACAACTGCATGATTTTCCCATTGATCGACTAAATATTACCATTCCTGATTTTCATAATACGCCCAAACGTTATGAAACTTTTATTCAAATAGCTAATTTGGATATTCATGATCGGGGCTTGGATGTGTTTAATGAAATTAAATTCATATGTGATCGTCAAGATGATATGAAAATCATTGAAGATGGACTTGTGAAAGGGACCATTCCTACTCGTGTCACTCATAATGATACCAAACTCAATAATGTTATGATTGATGAAGACACCGGCGAAGCAATTTGCGTCATTGATTTAGATACAGTGATGCCAGGAAGTGTGTTGTACGACTTTGGCGATGCCATTCGTGTGGGAGCCTCCACTGCCGCAGAGGATGAAAAAGATCTCGATAAAATTCATGTGAATTTAGAATTATTTGAATTATTTACTCGTGGCTTTTTAGAAACTGTTCATCATAT
>JBAYFA010000196.1:0-2617 GCA_041667425.1 Bacilli bacterium | reverse complement strand
TTAATGCGGCATCGGCAGGAGTGGCAATTCCACCTGCCGCGAAGTTTACAACTGGTAGTTTTTTATGTTCATGGACATATAAAACCAATTCATATGGAACTTGTAGTTCTTTAGCTTTATCATATAACTCATCCTTCAACATTGAACTGATTTGACGAATTTCTGACTGTATCATTCTCATATGTCTAACCGCTTGAATAATATCTCCTGTACCTGGCTCGCCTTTCGTACGAATCATCGCTGCTCCTTCATTAATTCTTCTTAATGCTTCACCTAAATTTTTAGCTCCACAGACAAACGGAACAGCAAATTGAGTTTTATCCACATGATATTGATCATCTGCAGGGGAGAGTACCTCACTTTCATCGATATAGTCAATTTCAATTGCTTGTAGAATTTGAGCTTCTACAAAGTGACCAATTCTACATTTAGCCATAACGGGGATTGATACGGCATCTTGGATTTCTTTGATCATTTTAGGATCACTCATTCTAGCAACACCACCAGATATGCGAATATCTGCAGGAATGCGTTCTAAGGCCATTACTGCACATGCTCCTGCTTCTTCAGCAATTTTCGCTTGTTCTTTATTCGTCACATCCATAATGACTCCACCCTTTAACATTTGAGCAAGATTTTTATTCAATTCATATTGATTCATAAATATTGTTCCCTTTCCTTGTATTATAAGTAAATATAGTATATAATAAATCTGATAATATAGATATAGTCAAAATAGGAGAATAAAATATAACCAGATGAAATATTTAATTAAGAATAACGATAAAAATCCAGCATATTTACAATTGTATTTACTATTAAGAGATGGTATTATTAATAAAATATATCCATATAAAAGTAAATTACCTTCTAAAAGAATTCTTGCCGTTGAATCAGGGGTTAGTACCATTACAGTAGAGCATGCTTATGATTTGTTAATCGAAGAAGGATATGTTGAATCAAGGGAAAGAAGTGGATACTTCGTACTATTTTTTTTAGATGATGGATTTGCCTCAAATAGCAATGATGATGTCAATAAAGTCGTTTCAATCAAACATGCTTCATTTAATACAAATGAAAAATTTCCTTTTTCAGTTTTTACAAAAACCATGAGAAAGGTCATTACTATTTATGGTGAAAAAATTTTAGATAAGTCACCAAACACCGGAAGCATTGAATTAAAAGAAGCAATCAAATGCTATTTAGCTAGAAGTAAAGGGATAGATGTAGATATAGAACAAATAATCATTGGTTCAGGCTCCGAGTATTTATATGGATTAATAACCAAACTATTTAATAAAAGTAGTATTTATGCTATTGAAGATCCATCTTATCAACAAATAGAGCATATTTATCAGTTAGCAAATATTCATTTTGAAAAGTTGAAATTAGGAAATGATGGAATTGAAAGTACTGCTTTGAAAAACACAAAGGCCAATATTTTGCATATAACTCCTTATAGAAGTTTTCCAAGTGGAATTAGTGCAAGTAATATAAAAAGGCACGAATACTTACTTTGGGCAAGTAAAGATGAAAGATATATTATAGAAGATGACTTTGAATCTGAGTTTTCTGTTTCTAGGAAACCAACCGAGACGTTGTTTAGTAACACAACATGTGATAATATTTTATATATTAACAGTTTTTCTAAAACCATTTCCCCTTCAATCAGAGTAGCTTACATGCTTTTACCTAAACATCTAATAAAAACATTTAATCGAGAATTAGGATATTATTCGTGTACAGTTCCAACCTATATTCAATATGTAATAACGAATTTGATTGTTAATGGGGATTTTGAAAGACATATAAATCGTGTTAGAAGAAAAAAAAGAAAAGAATGGATGAGAATTCATTAAGAAACTGGTTCTATAGTAATTGACTTTTTAAAAAAATTGTGTTAAATTATGGTGGGCTTACAAATATGGAAGAGTACTCAAGTGGCTGAAGAGGTTGGCTTGGAAAGCTAATAGACCAGTAACATGGTGCAGGGGTTCAAATCCCCTCTCTTCCGCCATGAATTTAATACGGAGTTTATTTCTAAAACCGCTTAAAACATGCATTTTATGCGTATAATGGGCTGGTTTTAATGAAATAAACAACCTTTTCGATATTAGATTTAAATTAAAAGACAAACTTGAATTCTAAAAGATGATTTTAGAACTGTAGTTTGTCTTTTTTTCGTTTGATGTGGGAAATTACTCAACCAGATTTGAACTACCTATTAAAGCGGATTCGAACTTGTCTTAAAAAAATAGAATACCATGTTCAGCATTATAATCCGTCTTTCTGATTCGATATGAAATTGAACCAGAATATAGTAATTCTTGAGATAAATCAATGTTCTCATAATCACTGCGCTTACCTATAACAAAGATGATTTTGTTACGCTCTAGTACACTAAGTTTTGAAAAGAACTCAGTATATGAAAAACTTCAATTGAATTAATAGAAAGTGAATATTTGCTCACAATAAAAAACTGTGAACTTTTTGAAAAATCAATATGAAATCTAATTATATAAGGAATAATACATACGAAATAGCAATAAGTTGCGAAATTATCGTATGTTCTTATTGTGTAATCTAATAATATGTGCTAATATTTAGGTATTAGACT
>JBAYFA010000195.1:0-2633 GCA_041667425.1 Bacilli bacterium | reverse complement strand
ATATCATCAATATATTGAACTAATTTATTCAAAGCTGTATCAAAACCAAGGGTATAATCACTTCCATAAATATTATTATCTATTGTACCAGGAATACCAATAACATTAAGTTTGTTATTTAAGAGATGTAAATCTCTTGCACCTCTAAAACTTCCATCACCCCCAATTACAATTAAAGCATTAATATCTTCAGCTAATAAGTTATCTACTAGTATTTGTTGCCATTTTTTTTCTTTTAATTCTGGCATTCGCCCTGAAAGCAATTTAGTACCGCCCTGTTTGTACCAACTTACTACGTCTTTTATATGTAATGTCACAAAGTCATTGTTTTTAATTCCTAAATATCCTTGACGATATCCAATAACTTCATGCCCCATTTTCTCAGCATTTTTTACTATTTCTGCAAGGCAGGGATTCATTCCGGGAGAATCCCCACCACTTGTAATTACTGCTATCTTCATAATTAAGCCTTATTTACGCTACCAAATAACTCAAATTTATGTTTAGCAATTTGATAACAAACATCTTTTACTGGTTGCATAAATTTCCTAGGGTCAAATTGTTCCGCTGGAAGTTCAGAACAAGCTTTTCTTAGCGCATCAGAATAAGCTTTCTTGAACTCTGTACCAACATTAATTTTACTCAAACCCATCTTTATACATTTTATAAAATCTTCTTCTAAAATACCAGTACCTCCATGTAATACAATAGGAACATCTGTAAGACTTAAGATTTTTTCTAATCTTGGGAAATCTAATTTTGGTTCAGCTTTATAAAAACCATGAACAGAACCAAAAGCAATTGCCAAAGCATCAATATTGGTTTCATTAACATAACGTGGGACATCTTTAGGATCTGTAAAAGTAGCTTCTCTAGTTGAAACATTAATATTGTCCTCTTGTCCTCCAACTTTTCCTAATTCAGCTTCAACGGAGCAAGGAAATCTTCTAGCATATTTTGTAATAATAATCGTTCTTTTAATATTTTCTTCATAAGGCATTGCAGATGAATCACACATTACAGAGGAAAAACCTGCATCGATTGCTGCTCTAATTAAATCTATATCTGTAGCATGATCTAAGTGTAAGCAAATTGGAACTTTAGCTTCTTCAGCCATTCCTTCTATCATTCCTACTACTTGATGCAACCCAATATATTTTAAAGCTCCCATGGAAGCCATTAAAATAACTGGAGACTTCATATCTCTAGCTGCATCAACCATTCCTTGGGCATCTTCATAACCATTGAAGTTAAATCCTCCAACCCCATATCCTCTTTTTCTTGTATCAGCAAGAATTTCTTGTAATGTAACAAGTGCCATTTTTTTCTCCTTAATCTCTTAACATTTTTTCTTTAACATTGAAAAAAGCGCCATACAATACTACTCTATCGTTTAGTGTAGAATATCTAACAGAGTCTTCTTTTACTTCCTGAATACAATACTTTTTTAAAGTTTTTATTAATTCATCGTGGAAGAATCTTTTTGATTTGGTTACTCCTCCACCCAAAACAATACATTCAGGATTCATCATATTAAATTGATTAGCTATACTTACTCCTAGGTAATATCCTTCTTTTTTAAACAAATCCAAGGCGTATTTCTCCCCTTCACTAGCAGCAATATCTAACAAATATCCATTAATTTTTGTTTTATCATATTCCGCTAATTCGAAGACTCTACTTTTTTCACCTGCTTCCATATCATGTTGCATCTTTAAATTCATTGCTGTTCCAGAAGCATACAATTCAAAACAACCTTTGCTACCACAGGGACAATCTAAACCATTTGGATCAATTGTCATATGTCCCACTTCTCCAGCGCCATCTGTTACTCCATGATAAACTTGGTTGTTAATGATTATTCCTCCACCACAACCAGTGCTTACCGTCATATAAAGAATATTTGATAATCCTTTAGCAACTCCACATCTTACTTCCGCTAGAGCTCCTAAATTTCCATCATTATCTAAAAAAACTTGCTTTTTATAGTTTTTTTCTAATTTTTCTACTATTGGAAAATTTCTCCAACCCATCAATGGGGCATGAATAATGATTCCTTTTTTAGAATCTAACGGCCCAGGACTTCCTACTCCTATGGCTTGAACTTTATCCATATTTAAAGAAAAATGCTCAATCACCACATCTAATACGGATTTAGTATTTTGGTATACGGCTTCTTGCCCTTCATAAGTTTTTGATTTTGCTAATGCAACAAAATTATCTAGTAAAGTTCCTTCTTGGTTAAATAAAGCACTAGAGGTTTTCGTAGCTCCAATATCCATGGTTAAATAGTATTTATCCATGGATTAGTCCTTCTTAATCTTAGAATTCAAATCTACAATAACTGCTAGGAGAATAATTAAACCAACAACTACTTGTTGCCAATAAGATGAAATATGCATTAAATTCATGCCATTATTAATAACAGCAATTATAGCACAACCATACATTGCTCTACCAACTGATCCACTACCACCAGTAAGAGATGTTCCACCCAATACAGTAGAAGCAATTGCATACATCTCGTAACCTGTACAAGCAGCTGGCTGTCCATTTTGAAGTTTAGAAGCAACCAACACACCTCCGAAAGCGGCTGTAATTCCACACAGTGTGTATGAAATAATATTAACCTT
>JBAYFA010000194.1:0-2652 GCA_041667425.1 Bacilli bacterium | reverse complement strand
TATCTTCTGCAGCAATTTAAAATGGTAAGAAAACAATGAACAAGTAAAAACGAATGATTTTATAAAAATGACAATATATTACCTCTTATTTTCTTGATTGTGTTAAGCATTTTATCAAAAAATGTTAAAATATATTTAAATAACTAGCAAATAAATGAATTGCAGTTAGGGAGGATTCTATGATCGTATATTCGGGAACAATTTCAAAGTTCAATAATGATGTGGACAACGGTATTATAGCTGATTTAGTAAAACTTGAACTGGAAAAAAGAAACATTATTAACAATAATAAATCAGAATTTAGATCATGGGATAACTCTCTTCTTCATATGAAGAACGTTCTAGATGTTCCGGAAATCAATAAGGATATCCGGATAGCCATTGAATATCAAATACCAGCAACTTCAAAAAGAGTTGATTTTATTATTGCTGGTAAGGATGAAAATGAAAGAAGTAATGTTGTAATTATTGAACTTAAACAATGGGAAGAAGCAAAGAGAACTAACCGAGAGGATATAGTAACAACCTATTTGGCTGGAGCAAATAGACCGGTTACTCACCCTTCTTATCAAGCATATTCATATGCAAAAATCATTGAAAACTATAATGAATACGTTCAAAAAAAAGATATTAAACTATTCCCTTGCTGTTACCTGCACAATTATAAAGAAAAGTTTAGAAGTGAAATTGATAATAAGTTATATGAAGACATTATTAAAATGGCACCAATGTACCTTAAGCAAGATACGAAAAAACTCAGAGAATTCATAAAAAAATATATATCTAAATCAGATAATGGCGAACTTCTTTATCAAATTGATCATGGAAAGATAAGACCTTCTAAGGCTCTTCAAGATACCATTGTTTCCATGATTAACGGTAATCAAGAGTTCTACATGATTGATGAACAAAAAGTTGTATTTTCTACAATAAAGAAATTAGTAGAAAATGCAATTGCTACAGACGAGAAATATACAATTATTGTTGAAGGTGGTCCAGGAACTGGTAAAAGTGTAATTGCCGTTAACTTGTTGGCTGAATTTAGAAATTTAATGGTTAATTATGTAACTAAAAACGCTGCACCTAGAAATGTTTATTTTTCTAAAATGAGACAAGGCAACTTTAAACTTAACTATGTAAAGAATCTATTTAAGGGATCTGGAGCATATGTTGAGTCCAAAAAGAATGATTTTGATTGTTTAATTGTTGATGAAGCTCATCGGTTGAATAAAAAATCGGGTATGTTTATGAATCTTGGAGAAAATCAGATTAAAGAGATAATCAATGCATCTCGAGTCAGCGTTTTTTTTATTGACGAGGACCAGATAGTAACAACTAAAGATTTCGGTTCAATCAAAGAAATCAAGATGCAAGCAAGGTTACTTGGGAGTCAAGTTTTTAGTGGTGATGACTATCAATTGACATCTCAGTTTAGATGTAATGGTAGTGATGGTTATATTTCGTTTTTAGATCATCTTTTAGGTATTAGAAATACTGCAAATTATGACGGTTTTGATTTGGATTATGATATCAAAGTATATGATGATCCCACGATAATGAGAGATGAATTAAGGGTGATGAATCAAATTAATAATAAATGTCGAATGATAGCAGGCTATTGCTATGAATGGGTTACAAAAAAAAATAGTACTGAGGAAAAATATGATATTGAATTGGAAAATGGATTTAAAGCTAAATGGAACTTTAACTCAACTAATACATGGGCTATCGATGGAGATTCTTTCGAACAAGTTGGGTGTATTCATACAGCACAAGGTCTCGAATTTGATTATGTAGGAATAATAATTGGTAAGGATTTAAAACTTGTAGAAGGAAAAGTAGTTACAGATTATTCTCAAAGAGCAAAATCTGATGCAAGTTTAAAAGGAATGAAAAGTAAAGGAAACTATGCATTAGCTGACCTTATAATCAAAAATACGTATAAAACATTAATGTCAAGAGGACAAAAGGGCTGCTTTATATATTGTGAAGATAAGGAATTGGGTAAGTATATCAAAAACAAATTAGATAATAGGAGTCAAGCGAGAGTAGGTATGAATGATGAATGAAATTATCGATAAGTTAATAAAATTTCGTGATGATAGAAATTGGAAACAATTTCACACTCCTGAAAACTTGTCTAAATCCATTGTTTTAGAAGCAGCTGAGTTATTAGAAAATTTTCAATGGGGATCAACAAACGCTAGTAAAGAAAATATCAAAGAGGAAATAGCAGATATATTTGCTTATTGTTTATTGCTTTGTGATTATTATGAATTCGATATAAAGAAAATCATGGAAGAAAAAATAGTTAAAAATAGCATAAAATATCCTGTTGAAAAATCTTTTGGCAAGTCAAATAAATACAATAAATTGTAAAAATGCAAGACATGATTAATCGCTTTTTTAATAAAGGGGAAAAAAGTTTGAACAAAATAGTTAATAAAAATCTAAAAGTTGATTTCCACATACATTCCGCAGCATCAAGACATAAAGAGGGTGAGAAAGTAAAGGATAGCACTATCGACAACATTAATGTATTAATCCAATAACTTGTCGAGAATGAAGTGGATATGCTCAGCATTTCAGATCATGACGTATTTGACTATAAACTCTATATAAAACTTAAGGAAAAAGAATTAGATGGAACAT
>JBAYFA010000193.1:0-2661 GCA_041667425.1 Bacilli bacterium | reverse complement strand
GGTGAAGAAGTCAAATACAGTGAGCATTTATCATGTCCTTTGTGTGATTTTTCTATTTCAAAGTTAGAACCACGGTTGTTTTCGTTTAATTCTCCCTTTGGAGCCTGTCCCACTTGTAAAGGATTGGGCTTCTTGCAACAAGTTGACGATCGCTTATTGGTCAATGAACCGACTAAATCAATCCGTGAAGGGGCGATTCGTTATTTAAAGAACATTGTTGACACTGAAAATATCGAATGGCAAACGTTCACGAAACTTACTGATTATTATGGAATTGATTTGGATATTCCGTATCAAGATTTACCAAAAGAACATCAAGAGATTATCTTAAAAGGCTCAAAAGAGCCCATTACTTATGAAATTACATCGCGTGGAATGAATACCTTTCGAAAAACCAATTTTATTGAAGGGTTATCAGACCTCATTGAACGTCGATACAAAGAAACAACCTCTAGTTATGCAAGAGATTATTATAATTCTTATCAAACAAATATGGAATGTCCCACTTGTCATGGTAAAAAATTATCGCAAGAAGCCTTGAGTGTGTTGGTTGGGGGACTCAATATTTATGATTTCTCGGAAATGACTATTTTAGAAGCTCGTGATTTTCTCGATACCCTTCAATTAGATGCCACTAAAGCCAAAATTGGACATCTTGTATTAAAAGAAATTAAAGAGCGATTGGATTTTCTAATTCAAGTTGGACTTGATTATTTGACACTTAATCGTTCATCGGGATCATTATCGGGTGGAGAAAGCCAACGTATTCGTTTAGCAACGCAAATTGGATCTCACTTAAGTGGGGTGTTATATGTATTGGATGAACCCTCCATTGGTTTACATCAGCGTGATAATGATCGGCTTATTCAAGCCTTAAAACGGATGCGAGATTTGGGAAATACCTTGATTGTTGTTGAGCATGATGAAGATATTATGCGTCAAGCAGATTATTTGGTTGATATTGGACCCTTAGCAGGAATCCATGGAGGTGAAGTCGTTGCGTGTGGAACTCCAGAAGAAGTGATGGCCAATCCAAACTCAATTACTGGAAAATACTTATCTCACCAATTATCGATTCCTATTCCTTTGACTCGTCGTCGGGGAAACGGAGAATATCTTACGATTCGTAATGCACATGAGAATAATTTGCGTAACATTGATGTAACGATTCCATTGGGCGAGATGGTGCTTATTACGGGGGTAAGTGGATCAGGAAAATCAAGTCTCATCAATGACATTTTAGTCAAAAGCTTACAAAAAGAATTGTATCGATCGAAAGACAATCCGGGGAAACACGATAGTATTGATGGGATTGAAGCCATTAATAAAATTGTTGAAATTAACCAATCTCCGATTGGAAGAACTCCTAGAAGCAATCCTGCGACCTATACAGGAGTCTTTGATGATATTCGGAATTTATTTAGTGAAACTATTGAAGCTAAAATTCGAGGGTATAATAAAGGCCGTTTTTCTTTCAACGTGAAAGGAGGACGATGTGAAAAATGTTCTGGAGATGGGGTTATTCGCATTGAAATGCATTTTTTGCCTGATGTGTATGTTCCTTGTGAAGAATGTCGAGGAACGCGATATAATCGTGAAACCTTAGAGGTTTTTTATAAAGGTAAAAATATTTATGATGTTTTAGAAATGACCATTGAAGATGCTTGTGTATTTTTTGAAAATATTCCATCAATTAAGACAAAACTAGATACGCTGAATAACGTTGGTCTGGGCTATATTAAACTTGGTCAAAGTGCGACTACTTTATCGGGTGGGGAAGCTCAACGGGTGAAACTTGCTAGTGAACTTTATAAAAAGATTAATGGACAAACCATTTATATTCTCGATGAGCCAACAACGGGTCTTCATTCTGATGATGTTAAAAAACTAATTAGTGTTTTAAATTATTTGGTTGACCAAGGGGCAACCGTGATTATGATTGAACATAACCTAGATGTTATTAAACAAGCGGATCACATTATTGATTTGGGCCCTGAGGGAGGATATCGCGGAGGAGAGATCGTTTTTGAAGGACGAGTAGAAGACATTATTCATTGTGAGGCCTCTTATACGGGTCAATATTTAAAACGAGTGCTCAAATAAAATTATTTATATCAAACTCTTGATAATGGGAAAAGCCAATTATCGAGAGTTTTTTAATTGCTTTGAGGGTTATTAAGAGTTTAAAAGTTCTCTTGTCTTGACACATTTAATTAAAAATCAATTCTAAGAAAAGGCCGATTTTCCCAAAAAAGGATGAAATATTTTGGTTCATATGGTATAATAATTAATAGAGTAGAATTGAAAGGAGGAGTGCTTTCAATGGATGCACATAAAAAACAAAAGAATCGAGATGACAAAGATCTCGAAGATGCCGAAAAAGAATTAGAAACCATCATTCAAGATGTGGAAGAACAACTAGGTGTTGATCGATCTCAATTTAAGATTGTTAAAATGAAGGTGACTAAAAAATCATTTGGTGGATTTTTAAAAGATGGACTCCTATCATTCATCCTCAATACGATTCTCATTATGAGTATTTCCGGATACCTAACATGGGCAATTACTGATTCATTATGGGATTATTTATATTTTGCATTAATTTTTAGTGGAATTGAACTTGTAATTCATTGGATGATTCAAAAGTTTGCCATGAAATGG
>JBAYFA010000192.1:0-2663 GCA_041667425.1 Bacilli bacterium | reverse complement strand
TGCTTCTTCAATAGGTTGTCAAACAGCGGCTATAAGTTGTAATGAAAATACTGAAGTTTTTAAGGTAATAAAACCTGAGAATCGAATATTTGCTGAGGTTGGTCCTGAAATTATTACTGGGTCAACTAGACTTAAATCAGGGACAGCACAAAAATTAATTTTAAATATGATTTCTACAACTGCTATGATTAAGATTGGAAAAGTTTATAACAATTGGATGATTGATTTGAATCCAGTTAATTCCAAATTAATTAAGAGATCTATACATATGATTTGTGATATTACTTCTTGTTCTTTAGAGGAGGCAGAAAGAGCTTTTTATGAATCTAATATGAATATCAGAGCAAGTGTAGTAATGCTTTTATTAAGGGTGGATTACAAAAATGCAATATTTCTTTTAAATAAAAATAATGGAAATATTAATAATGTTTTGGATAATAATGTTTGTTGACAAACAAAAAGGAGAAAAAAATGAAAAAAATTTTGCTAATAACAAGTCTAATTATTTCAATGTGTCTTGTTTCATTATTTGCAAAAGGGGTTGAGGAAGTTAATCAAACGACAGGGTCAGAAGCTCCTGTGAAAGTTTCAATGTTTTATTCGGACAATGCTACTTTACCATTTAAAGCTGATTGGTTAGCAATTAATGAAACTGCTAAGAATTCAAATCTAGAAATTGAATGGGAAATAATTCCAATTTCTGATTATAAAACCAAAGTTTCACTTGCTTTAAATACCGGAACAAACACCCCAGATGTTATTTTATATCAAACAACAAAAGGGGAGAATGCTAATTTAGCTTTGAATGGAGCATTGGTGGCAATTAGTGACTATTCAGAGTGGACTCCTAACTTCAATAAAATGGTTAAAGACCTTAATCTTGATGAAGTAGTGGATCAATTAGAGCTTAAAGATGGTAAACGTTATTATTTGCCTTCACTTACAGATGTTCCTTTCTATGATGGTGGTCTTATTATGAGACAGGATTTACTAGAAAAATATAATCTTCAAGCTCCTAAGACTTTTGATGATTTATACGATGTATTAAAGGTATTTAAAAAGAATAATCCTGATTCATATCCTTTAACAATTTTGGCTGGTCCAAGAGTTCTTTATAGAATGACAATGCCTTCCTTTGGTGTTTCAGTTGGTAAGAATGGTGCTAGTGGAACAAATACTTTAAGTTGGGATTATGAAAACAAAAATTATTTTACTGGTGCAATTAGTGATGAATACAAAGCTTATGTAACATATTTTCATAAATTATATGCAGAAGGTTTGTTAGATCCTGAAATGGCTGAGCCAATTGATGGTGATAGATGGTCACAAAAACTTGCTACTGGAAAAGCTCAAGCAACTTATGCTTATTATGACCAAATTGGTGGGATCGAAGGTGCATCCACCATTCCTGGATTTAATATGCAAATGTATCCTGCTTTAGCTGGTCCTGCTGGTGCTCATCATCAACCTAAGAGTAAAACTGGTTCTGGAATTATGTTCCCAGCAAAAACTGCAAAGAGAGCTGATTTTGAACAGATTGTTCGTGGTGTTGATAATATGTTCTTCTCAGAAGACAATTCAAAATTCTTCTGTTTAGGTCAAGAAGGTTTAACTTATAATTTATCTTCTGATGGAACAGTTGTATTTGCTGATTCATTAGTTAATTCTAAAGAGGGAGTTTATAAGAGTTTGCAGATTCAATATGGCTGTGGTAGTGATGTAACTCAAATGGTCTGGATTAACAAGAGAGAAATGACCAAATATGATGCTAACTATGCTATGATAAATAAAGAAGTAGAGGAGATGGGAGATGTTATTCAAACTATTCCTCCAACACCTAATTTTGATGATGTTTCCAGTGAAGAGGCTGGTATGTATCAAACACCTTTATCTGATGCTTTTGAGAGATGGAATGACGCATTCTTAACTGGAGCTAAGAGTATTGATAAAGATTGGGATTCATATGTAGCAGAAATGAAGAACATGGGAATTGATAAATTCTGTGCAATTTATAACGATAATCTATAGAATTATTTTATCCATGTGCCCTGTTATTATGGATCAGGGCACTTTTTAATAAATTTAAATAAAGGAGAACATTTATATGCAGAACAAAAAAAGCCATAGAAAAAAATATCTAAAAAAATATTGGCAATTGTATGTAATGATGTTACTTCCTTTGCTTTATTTTATTATTTTTAAATATGTTCCTATGTTTGGGAATGTATTGGCTTTTAGAAGATATAGACCAGGTATGGGGCCTTTTGGTACTGAGTGGGTTGGTCTTAGATATTTTAAAATGTTTTTTAGAGATCCTGCTTTTTGGAGTGCCTTTAGAAATACTTTAGTTTTGAGTCTTTTAAATTTGGTAATTAATTTTCCAATACCAATTATTTTTGCTTTATTGTTGAATGAAGTTAGAAAAAAGTTTTTCAAGAAATTTGTTCAAACTGTTTCATATATGCCTAGGTTTATTTCAACTGTAGTTGTAATTGCTATTGTGGGTGAATTGTTATCCCCAAGTTCAGGTGTTTTTAATATTATTCGACAAAACATGGGGTTAGATCCAATTTACTATATGAATAATCCGGACTATTTTCGAAGAATTTATGTCCTTTTAGATACTTGGCAATTTACTGGTTGGGTCGCTATTATTTATTTGG
>JBAYFA010000191.1:0-2667 GCA_041667425.1 Bacilli bacterium | reverse complement strand
ATTCCGATGATGTCAACCATTTTGTATTCAAAAAAGTTTTTGTCAATGGGCCTCATTATTGTATTGGTGGTAGCTAGTTATATGTTAATGGGTATATTTTTAGAAATTTGGCATCCAGGGTGGCTGATTTTCTTTATTATACCAATAGCAGGTATTTTGATTGGTGAAAATAATCCGAATCATAGATGGAAAGACTTCTAAGGAAGGCTTTCCATTTTTTTGCTGTAAAAAACTTATTAAGGTCATTTTGTGTTATAATAAACTAATGGAGGATGATGTATGAATATTAAAGAAATTATTGCAAGTCAACGTTCTTATTTTAAAACGGGGATTACTCATGATATTACCTTTCGTAAAACGATGTTAAAGCAATTGAAAGCAAAGATTCAACAAAAAGAAGAAGAGATTTTTGAAGCATTATATTTAGATTTAGGAAAAAGTAGAACAGAAGCCTACATGAGTGAAGTGGGAATGGTATATTCTGAAATTGATCATATGCTAAAGTATATGAATCGTTATGTAAAAATAAAACGAGTGGCGACTCCTTTAGCGCAATTTAAAGCAAAGAGTCAAATTATTTCTTCTCCTTATGGAAGCGTCCTTATTATGAGTCCGTGGAATTATCCCTTTTTACTTACTATGGATCCCTTAGTTGATGCACTTGCTAGCGGTAATACTGTTGTTTTGAAACCGAGTGATTATTCTCATCATACGGCGCTCGTCATTGAAAAAATTATTTATGAGATTTTCCCAAGTCCATATGTTCATACCGTATTAGGAGGAAGAGTTGAAAATCAAGACCTTCTTAATCAACGATTTGATTATATATTCTTTACGGGTGGAAAAACAGTTGGACGCTTGGTTATGGAAAAAGCATCGGTTAATTTAACTCCTATGACGTTAGAACTGGGAGGAAAAAGTCCTTGTATTGTTGATGAGACTGCATCTCTTGATTTGGCTGCTAAACGGATTGCTTTTGGGAAACTCCTAAATGTTGGACAGACCTGCGTAGCTCCAGATTATGTTTTAGTTCACGAATCGGTCTTTCAACAATTTCTAGAAAAATTAAAGACCGCCATGACTATGATGGTTGGAGAAAATCCTCTAGATTCAAAGACTTATGGACACATTATTAATGAAAAGCACTTTCAACGATTATTGGGGTTGATGAATACTAAAAAAATAGTATATGGAGGAGCTTCAAATCTTCAAAGTTTAAAAATTGCTCCAACGATTATGACTGGAATCACTATGAAAGACGCTATCATGCAAGAAGAAATTTTCGGACCAATTTTACCAATTCTAACCTTTAAATCTATTGAACAAGTCATTCCTATTATCGAAAAAAATCCATATCCTCTTGCTCTTTATTATTTTACAAATGATGTTAAACGTCAACAATTTTTATTAACTCAGGTTTCTTTTGGTGGAGGATGCATTAATGATACGGTTGTTCATTTGGCAACCAGTCAAATGGGTTTTGGAGGAGTTGGTGAAAGTGGTATGGGTCAATATCATGGAAAATTTGGATTTGATACCTTTACTCATTATAAAAGTGTGATGATACGAAGTAATGTTGTTGATTTGTCTTTACGATATCCCCCATATGATACAAAAAAAGAAAAATTAATTCGTCGATTTTTAAAGTAAACTAATAATCTACAGAAGAAGTCATAGAATAAAAAAATTTATATGACTGGTATGAGTGTTTGTTTAATGTCATTGCTAGGATGTGGTCATTAGTTTATATCGACAAAAAATTTGTATAGATGTTGATTATACGTATTTGTAATCATTGAGTGCTACTTATTAGGTAGCACTCAATAAGTTACAAAAAGAGTCGGAAAAAATGATGATTAATACGTAAAAAAAGGTTTAAGAACTCTAAAAAAAACGTTTTATTTTTTTAGAGTCTTTTCTTTTGTAATAAAAAATGATATAATATATAATATAAGAGATGTTGGTTGTGTGTAAACAAAATGTAGCTTAATTTGGATATTTTAGTAAAACGCTTTACCTTGAATAGTGGTTACTTTGACATCTATAAAAACAAGACAATTTTAAAAAAGTTATAATAAAATATTATGCGGGTGGGAGATGAAATAATGAAGAATATGCAAGATAACCTTTCGAACATTGAATTTGGTGGAATGAGTCTTGCTCAACTGAAACAAGACATTGCAAAAAACTTTTCTAGTTTTCGTAATGTAATGATTTTAGCGATTGACCCAAGTTTGCATTTGTTACTTTATAATAAAACATTTCAAGAAAAAATTCTTGAGGTATCCCATATTGAAATCAATCAACAATTGATGCTTGATGATATATTCGTTCATGAGTCAGATTATCATACAGCTGTCAGCTGTTTTTCACTTGCCTTAAAAGGAAAAACGTTTAGTAATTTTCAAAAATTTGAATTTGAAGAAAAACGATATTATGAAGCATTTTATTCACCCTTACAAGATCATCAAGGGGGAATTTATGGAGCGATTCTATTTATTCGTGATATTACTGATAAAAAGCTTGATGAGGTTGACGTTTTAAATGCTGAAGAACAATTAAAACGAATGGCAAATGTACTTCATTTGGGCTTGGCTTTAGAAGAAGTGGTATATAATGATGAAGGGGATCCTATTGATTGCAAATTCCATTTTATTAATCATCAGT
>JBAYFA010000190.1:0-2707 GCA_041667425.1 Bacilli bacterium | reverse complement strand
TTACCAAAGAAATGAGTAAGGGGAGTTACCCCAGCTTCAATAGTCATTTCGCTGGCATTGAGGTAACCACCATTTCCAACGATGACCCCATAATAAGCAGTCATGATGAATAAATATCCGACTAAAGCTGGATTAAACAAATTATATCCAAACCCACCAAATATAAGTTTTCCAACAAGGGTGGCGAAGGTTGCTCCTAAAATTAAGACCCAAATAGGAGTGTGAAGGGGAAGAATCATCGCCAGTAGTAATCCAGGAATCAATGCAAATGATTCTTGAAGACGCTTAGCCACATGCGTTTCTTTCATGAAAATCATGAAGTATAATCCTTCAATCAGCATGCTCGATAATGCTCCAGCCGCGATAAATAGTAAAGGATATAACATTCCTAAAACACCCACATCACCATGAAGAAAAGGTAAAAGGCCATTTTTCACCCATGCAAATATCACAAGGGGGAGAAGGGCAATGAGAAGATCTCGCATCATTCGACTAGTTGATACAGACGAATCAGCTTTACGTATAAAAGGTGCTTTCCCTAACGGAAATTTACGTTGTTCATTCATACATTTACCTACCTTTTTAGGACGGTGGCTCTAGCTTTACTCATCGCGTCGGTTAATTCAATTCGCGACGGACAAATATAAGAACACAGTCCACACATCATACATTTATCTGCCTTTAAGGCAATCATTAAATCTTTATCTTTTTTATCGACCGCATTCTTAATTAAAACGGGAGATAAGAAAACAGGACATATTTCTACACATTTCCCACATCCCATACAAGGAAGGGCGGGAGCTGATGATTCTTTAGGCATGACCACGATTCCACCTAAAGAACGATGAATGACCACACTATCAAAAAGCAAAGTTCTTCCGGTCATGGGACCACCTACGATAAAGTTTGCATCCGTCACACCGTCTGCATAACCGCCAATGGCACGAATGACCTCATTAGCAAGCGTTCCGATTTTGACCAAAACATTTTGAGGATGAGCTAATCCTTGTCCAGTAAAAGTGACCATTTTTTCTACCAATGGCTGATTTTCTTCAATGGCCGCGCACATCGCAATGAGGGTAGCAGCATTATTAACTACCACACCCACTTCAGACGGTAACATTTTATACGTTTGGTTCGTCACTCGTTGTACTAAATATTTTTCCCATCCAGCTGGATAAACATCTTTCACTGGGAAGATTGAAATATGATCTTGAAGATGGTCTTCTAACAAGGCAATGGCTTGGACTTTGTCTTGTTTAATACAAATGTAGGCATGAGATGCCCCTGACATCTTCATGGCATATTGAATTCCACGGATGAGTTCATCCGTTTTTTGCTTTAATAATACATAGTCTGCAGTCAAATACGGTTCACATTCCACTGCATTAACGATGAGCGTGTGAATTTCACATTTAGAAGAATACTTCACAAAGGTTGGAAATCCACTTCCTCCCAAACCAACAATTCCACAGTTTTTCACAATCTCAATCATTTGACTCGGAGTGAGTTTAGCTACATCATTGGGTTTAATCGATGGATCAAGTGTTTCTTTAAAATCATTTTTGATTTCAATCATGTTAACCATCATCCCTGATGCATGCCACATCTTCTTAGAAATGGACGTGACCTCACCACTCACCGATGCGTGAAGGGGAAGGCCAAATCTTCCTTTACGTTGAGCAACCACTTGCCCGACTAAAACATGATCCCCAACAGCGACAACCGCCTCACAAGGATCCCCTTCTACCAAAGGAATATACACCATTTCAGGCTTTTTATATTCACTTGGAGGAGTAAAAAGTGATAACTGCTTGTGACCTGGATGTTCACTGATGTGAATACTAGTACTTTTGCGAAAAATCATATATGCCTCCTATTTTCCGTTGATTATTATACCACTTTTCCAACATGTTTTGTTGGATTTCGGTAGTTAATTTATATTAAGTTGTTGGACAATTGATAGGACTCGACTTTTAAATCCTAAAAAATGTTCATAAAATTGTTTTAAAACGAACAGCAAACTATTTTTATCAATAGATTGAGTCAGTTCAGAAAAATTCATATCTAATAATTTCGTTTCATAAAGGCGTCCCATATCGTTAACGACATGAATAGGAACAAAGGCCTCACCTGCCTCTTGGCAATGACGACACGTCATCCCTCCTCTAGTAATAACAAATCCAACTAAATCATCTTTCGTCTTACAATCAACACACTGATGAAAGACTGGTGCCAATCCTAGTAAGTACAAATTTTTTAGTTGATAGATGATTAGTAATAATGTGGGATCAATTCCTTGTTCGAGAAGTGTTAAAATATCAGAGGTGAACTGATAGAACACCGTCGTATCACTCACATGGTCTGATATCGTATCAGCCAGTTCAACGAGTTGAAGAGCCACAGGAAGGCGCTTCATATCTATTTTTATTTGGGGATAAAATGCTAATACCTTTCCACCCTTAAAGTAATTTTTTTGGGTCGCATAGGTAATTTTAGTGAGTTCTTGTTGAAAAGAGTAACTATGACTCTTTAAAGAAGTTCCCCCTTTTAAGATAAAACTTTGTTTTCCATTCGAGGTCAACACAAAAACAATCTTTGCTTGATCAAGATAAGGACGTGATTTTAATACAATGCCTTCAATCAAATCCATCAATCTCACCTCTTTTAACGCTCCGGTTCATACCCCATGCGTTTTAATTGTCCT
>JBAYFA010000189.1:0-2710 GCA_041667425.1 Bacilli bacterium | reverse complement strand
TATCTATCGAAGCGCTTATTCGTAATGATAACCGCATTAAAAATATATACATTCCCAATCAAAATTTAGTGAATTTATATAATGATAAATTTGTTAAATATATCAAACTCTATCCATTATTAAAACAACTAAAAGGAGATAAATAATATGAAATTTGCGCTGTTTTTTGGAAATCGAGGATTTTTTCCCGAATCGTTGGTCTCTGGAGCAAGACATGATATGTGTGAGGCAATAACTAAAGCTGGCCACGAATATATCTGTCTTGATGAAAAAGCTACTAAATATGGGGCTGTCACAAGCGAAAGTGATGGATGGGTTTACGCTAATTGGCTTAAACAGCACCGCGATGAAGTGGCTGGAGTTATTATGTGCCTCCCTAATTTCTCTGATGAATCAGGAGCCGTTAAAGCTTTGCGCGACTTTAATAAACCCATTTTAATTCAAGCTTATCCCGATGAAATAGGACACATGGATTTTGCGAATCGGCGAGATGCTTTTTGCGGGAAAATTTCCATCTGCAACTATTTTAATCAGTGCGGCATCAAATATACTATTTTCAAGCCCCATGTCATTCATCCTCTTGATCCGCTTTTTATCGAACAAATTCAAAATTTTGCCCGAATATGTCGCGTTGCTAATGGTTTAAAAAGCCTCGTTATTGGAGCACTTGGAGCTCGAGCAACAGCTTTTAAGACAGTCCGTTTTGATGAAGTTACTCTAGAAAAAAACGGTATTACTGTTGAAGCCATTGATTTGAGCGAATTATTTGATCGAGTCGATAAATTAAAAGAAGATGACGAAGAAGTATTAAAGACAATCGATAATTTAAAAGCATACACAAATTTTTCTCATGTTCCAAACGATCGAACTATCTACATGGCAAAAACTTTGGTCGTTATTCTTCAATATGTCAAACAATATCGTCTTGACGCAATTGGTATCCGTTGTTGGAATGAGTTTCCCGCTGTTAAAAAAATATCCGTTTGTGCCATTGCAAGTTATTTAAATGCTATAGGCATTCCGACAACTTGTGAGGTCGACGTTTATAACGCTTTAGCTATGAAAGCATTATCGCTATGTGATTGTCAGCCCGCAACTGTCATGGATTGGAACAACAATTATGGTGAAGAAAAAAATAAATGTATTCTCTTTCATTGTGGTCCAATGGCTAATTCAATGGTTGAAGGAAAACCCGAAGTTCAAGTTCATAAAATGTTTGAGAAATCTTATGGAAACAATTGTTCATGGGGGGTCAATGTTGGCAAGCTTAGAAAAGGTTCTATTACTTACGCTTCCGCAAAAGTTGAAGAAGGAAAAATTGCTTTCTATGCAGGTGAAGCGCAAATCACTGGTGAAGCGGTCGAATCAGCCTTCTTTGGTTCAAGCGGAGTAACCGAATTTGAGAACTTGGAAGAACTGTTGCAATATATTGTTCGCAACAATTATCACCATCATGTCTCCTATACCTATGGAAACTATAAAATAATCTTAAAAGAAGCTCTTCAAAATTATCTTGGTTGGGACATTAAAATTTTTTAAAGGAGAATAAAATGTTAGTAAATTTAAATGAAGTATTTAAGGTCAGCCGTCAAACCCATACTGCAGTTGGAGCCATCAATACTCCAAATCTTGAAACATTAATTGCTGCGATTGATGTGGCGGAAAAATATCATATTCCTCTCATTATTGCTCATGCTCAATTGCACGATTCATTAATGAGCATCGAAATTATGGGTCCTATTATGCTTGAAATGGCCAAAAAAGCTCGTATTCCTGTTTGTGTTCATCTTGATCACGGTGAATCATTTGAATTTTGCCAAAAGGCTATCGATATAGGTTTTACTTCAGTGATGATAGATGCCTCACTTCTAGATTATGAAAAAAATATTGCTCTGACAAAAAAAGTGGTTGAATACGCTCATGCTCGTGGTGCCACAGTTGAAGCAGAATTAGGACAATTACCTAATCGCGAATCTGGTGATTCGGGAAGCGTTGAAGCAAAAAGCCATTATACCAATCCTCAATTAGTCCCTGATTTTGTGAAAAAAACAGGCATTGATGCTTTAGCTATCGCCTTTGGAACGGCACATGGTATTTATAAGGTTAAGCCTATTTTAAATTTTGATGTTATTCGCGAAGTTCGCAAAATCAGTGATATTCCCCTTGTTATGCACGGCGGTTCTGGTCTACAACACGCTGATTATATTGAGGCCATAAAAGCTGGTATTGATAAAATCAATTACTATACTTATATGTCATATGAAGGTTATGCTGCCGCAAAAACTCTCATCGAAAAACAGCCAACTGGTTTTTATCATGACATCTGCAATGTTGCTACTAAAGCAGAGGAGAAAAAACTTGAAGAAATTCTCGCAGTTTTTTCTAATATAGATCTATGAGAGAATATGTATCATCGTTAGAATCTTTATGTGGAGCCTATCGCTTAACTTTTAAAGATGGAAAAGCCAAAGACACTGATTGTCTAATTGCCCATAATGGCATGTTAACTCTTTATATTATTCCTAATCGTGGTCTTGATATTTTGCGAGTTGAATATCGCGGTGAAAACGTTGCATTTATTTCTAAAAACGGAGAAGTTTCTCCATCTTTAATTGGCACAAATGGCTATCAATTTTTTAATTCTTTTCCTGGAGGATTTCTTTATACATGTGGCTTAGATAATTGCATGGGAGAAGATACTATCAAAGGT
>JBAYFA010000188.1:0-2742 GCA_041667425.1 Bacilli bacterium | reverse complement strand
TTAGTAGGAGTAAAAGCAAAAATCAAATTATTATCAGCATCCTTGAGCGAAACCGTTGTACCCGCTGACCTAATTGTTTGAGTATTATACACTACACTAAGTTGTGTTGAACTTTCAGAAGGTGCTTTTGTTTCATTTCCATAACCAGCAACACCAATCAGAGTTCCACCCGTTACAACCCATCCCAAATCATAGTCTACAGCACTTTGCGTTCCACTCACTGGACCATTAATAACAATAATACCACCTTTTTGATAGATGATACCATTAATATCAATAGCGTCGTCACTTGATTCAATAATAAGAACTCCTCCTGTTATTTCAAAAACAGCCGTTGATAATGATGAATCCGGAGTTTCATTAGGTAAGGGTGCTTCTGCTGAATCAATTTCAGGATCAGATCCATTAATTCCATCATCTATGGAATAAATATCAAGAAATCCACCTGATATTACCGTATTTTTTGCTTCAATCCCTTCAAATGAATTTTCAATGGTAACCGTTCCATCACTAATAGTAAATGAATTATCAGAATGAATTCCTTTTTCTCCAGTTTTTATGGTAATCGTTCCTCCAACTATCGAGACCAAAGCATCACTATGAATTGCATCATCCGCCGAATCAATCTCTATAGTTCCCCCTGAAATTTCAATTCCAAGCGTTGCTTTAATTCCTTTACTTGACTGATCTGTTGCTAAAAAAGCGTTATATCCATCACCTGCAATAATTTCAAATACTCCACCTTGAATTAAGATATACGATGAAGATTGAAGACCATCATTAAATGAATCTATAAAGAAGTTTCCACCTAAAATAAAAATCTCGCCTTTTTCAATATTATCATTACTCACTTTAATGGCATCACCGCCTGCAAACAAATTGAAATTCCCACTTTCAATAGAAATTGAATCATTGACGGTGATGGCATCATCAACAGAGTGAATAGTTAGATTCACTTCTGACATTATTAAGGCGTCATTTGCTTTGATTCCATCATTGTAGTTAGCAGTAATCGAAAGGGATCCAGTCCCACTAATTACTAAATCCGCTTTACTATAAATAGCTGCATCAACTTTAAGAAGATTACTATCAGTATATCCATAATTTGAAGAATCAGTTATATAATTATCTGTTCCTTCTTGAATATCTAAAATTACTTTTTCAGCATCAAGAACGATTAAGCTCGATCCTTGTGAAGAATTAATTTCTAGATTATTGAATACCAACCTAACTTCAGAATCAGGTGCGCTAACTATCAAGGTTTTTGTATAACTGCCACTTAAGACGTATATTCCACCCTTTACAAATGCAACAGCTGTCGAACTCACTTGAATTCCCGAGTAATCACTGGCAATAACGGTATTCTCTAAAAAACTCATTGACGTATAAGTTTGTTCATTCCAATCGGTATCATCTGGCGTAGTGGGTTCAACTAAATCCGATGGTATTGTTGGCAAGTCAGAAGGAAGAGTTGGATCTTGAGCAGTAGACTGACAAGAAACAAGAACTATTGAAAACAAGGTTATAAAAATAATAAATATAATTTTTTTCATATATTATGACTATCCTTTCATTATTATATATAATATTATAATAAATAAATGTTACAGAATTATGACAAATCAAAATTGCATTAAATAAATTGTATACCCCTTAAATCAAATACCCTAATTAATGTTAATTAAATGATAAAAAATCCATTGTCATAAATTACAAAACCATTAACCCAAAAAACCATTTTCTTATTTTACAATCAATATTTTTGTTTTCTTGTAAATCGTTAAATAGTTAAATAGCAAGAAAAAAGAGACCTATAAATAGCCTAATTTTTGACTACTACAAGTCTTTATATTTCGTACAGATAGGAGAATGTTCCCTTTCTGCGTATTAAAAAAGGGATGAAAATATTGTATCATACCTATCGTGCTAATATGTGTTAGGACTACCATTTTGATACAATTCGTACCCCTCTGCTATTTTTTCGTACCCCTATAAAATAGTTCGTACCCCTCATCGTATAATAAAAGAGATACTTTTCGTACCTCCTAAAAAGAAGAAATAGTATGTATGAATTGTAATAAAAGAAATTTAATATGTGTAAGGGCAACCATTTTAATACAATTCGTCTCCCTATGTTATTTTTCGGTACCCCTCTCAAAAAGTTCGTACCTTACAATTATTGAAATATCGTATTATGACTAATAATCAATATGAAATGAATTTTCGATAGCAAAAAAGACCAGTATTTCCACTAGTCTTTCTAAATAATGAAGTAATTGCTTTCTCTTTCTTAAGAATGAAAGATTCGACGAATATTTGTACTATGTCTTCTATCAATTTTGGTTTGTATGGAATCCGATGCATCCTTGTTGAAGATTTTAGTAATATGTTTTTTGTACTCCAAAACACAAAATATGATTTTCTATTATCCGTCTGCTTTAGAGATACCTAATCAATTTGGTAATAAGCTTTTGATTATGCTACCCAAAAATAATCAATACAAAATGCAATTAAAATAGTAGCAATGAGTAATAGAATTGTTTTAAATATATTTTGTTCTCTAAATAATTTATCAATTGGCTTAATCCATTGGATAGATAGCATTATGAATAAAAATAAAGTAACATAAAAATAATATATAAATGTTGAAGGTAAAAGCAAATGGCGATATAAACATAAATCTAATAAGTTAACAAGGGTTAAAAAGAAAGTAGGATAACTATATGTTCTTAGCATAATTAA
>JBAYFA010000187.1:0-2778 GCA_041667425.1 Bacilli bacterium | reverse complement strand
TGAGCCTCACGCAACACTTCAGCCGTTTTAATCCATGCCTTTGTTGGAATACATCCACTATGTAAACATACTCCTCCCAAACGGTTCTTTTCAATCAAAACAGTTTTTAATCCTTTTTGCGAGGCTTTAAGAGCCAGTTCATATCCTCCTGGTCCTGCGCCAATAATGAGAAGATCATTCATGAAGAACATCCTTCATTGTTAGAATAGGATTCCGAGCGGCACTAACTTCATCAATTCGTCGCACCGGAGTATGATGTGGAGCATCTTTAAGAAGTTGGGGATCACTAATGGCTTCTAAAGCGATGGTTTTCATCACCTCAATAAAGGCATCCAAAGTTTCTTTCGACTCCACTTCAGTGGGTTCAATCATAAGCGATTGATGAAATAATAATGGGAAATAAATTGTAGGAGGATGATATCCATAATCAAGTAATCTCTTAGCAACTTCTAGGGTGGTTGCTTTTTCACTAATCAATCCATCAAATACAACCTCATGCATACAAACATCTTGAATCGGAAGTTTGTACCAAGTTTTTAGCGATTCTTTCACGTAATTCGCATTAAGTACTGATAACAGCGAGACTTGTCTAATATTTTCTTTGCCTAAACTCAATAAATACGCATAAGCACGAAGCACAACTAAGAAATTACCATGAAATCCACTGACAAAACCAATCGACTGAGGATTATTAACCCATTCATATTGATTATCAATCTTTCGGACTTGTGGATTGGGAAGTAAATCAACCAAATCAGCACGAACGCCAACTGGACCTGATCCAGGTCCGCCTCCTCCATGAGGAGTTGAAAAGGTTTTATGTAAATTAATATGCATAATATCAAAGCCCATATCACTTGGACGAACATGCCCTAATAGGGCATTTAGGTTTGCCCCATCATAATACATTAAACTTCCATTTTGATGCATCATTGCACTAATTTCACAAATATCGCGTTCAAACAATCCCAAAGTATTGGGATTGGTAAGCATAATTCCTGCCACTTCCTCATTAAGAACTTTCTTTAATGCATCCAAATCCACACAACCATGTTCATTAGTAGCGACTTGAACAACCTCAAATCCACACAGTGAACTACTAGCAGGATTGGTACCATGAGCACTAATCGGAACAATAACTTTGGTACGACGAAGATCATTTCGCTTTAAATGATATTCTTTCATAATCATTAAGCCAATAAGTTCCCCATGGGCACCAGCAATTCCGTTAAAAGTAAACGCGGCAAGACCTGTTAAACTCGATAAAGCTTTATTCATGTCATCATATAGTTGAAGGGCTCCTTGAACAGTGGCCACATCTTGAAGGGGATGCAATTGAGTAAACCCATCCAATTTAGCCATGTCCTCATTTATTTTAGGATTATACTTCATGGTACATGATCCTAAAGGATAAAACCCTTGGTCTACCCCATAATTTTTTTGTGATAAAATCGTATAATGACGAACCACATCCAATTCACTCACTTCTGGGAACTTCAGCGGGGTCTCTCGACGAAACTCAAAAGGAACGTCTTGACTTGGCACAGTTGTTGAAGGAATAGAATAGCCTACCCGACCTTCCACAGACCGTTCAAAAATTAGTACATCAACCATGAATATCACCTACTACTTTCACCAATCGATCCATCTCATCTTTTGACCGCGTTTCATGAGCGCAAAATAAGCAATGATGCTGATCAAGATTAAGACCTCCTAAAAAGCCATGTGCTTGCCACTTACTTTGTAATAACGATAAATCGCCATCATAACGCAATACAAATTCTTTATGATGAGGAAGAGAAGAAACCAAGTAGAATCGACCCGTAGCAATCAAGGCTTTTTCCAAATAATGAGCATTGTCATAAGCCCGTTTTGCTACAGCTTCCATTCCTTTTTTACCCATGATACTCATATAAATAACAGCAGATAATGCCATTAGTGATTGATTTGAACAAATATTGGAATTGGCTTTTTCACGTCTAATATGTTGTTCACGAGCTTGCAATGTTAATACAAAGGCCCGTTTCCCATCAATATCTTTGCTCATCCCACAAATTCGTCCTGGCATTTTCCGCATTAAAGCCTTGGTAGTCGCTAAATATCCCAAATAAGGTCCACCAAATGATGGAGCAATTCCCAAACTTTGAGCCTCACCACATACAATATCCGCACCCCACGCTCTCGGCGTTTTAAAAAGTGCAAGACTTGACGGATCAGATTGAAAAATCAATAAACTTTTATTATCTAATAACATTGATGATAACGATTCATATGACTCTAAATATCCAAAATAATTCGGATATCCCACCATCAGACCCGCCACATCTTGATTCATTGCTGCCTTTAAAGACGCCATATCTAGTCCTTGATACGTGCTCTTTATCATTTGAACGATTAATCCCCGATATTTAGCATACGTTTTAATGACTTCAATCGTTCTTGGATGAAGGCTCTCACTTAAAAGAATTTTCGAACGTTTGGTATGAGCACACGCCATAAACATGGCTTCCGCCGCAGCAGTCGCTCCATCATACATTGATGCATTAGCCACATCCATTCCTGTCAGTTCAGCCATCATGCTTTGAAACTCAAAAATGTATTGGAGAGTTCCTTGTGATATTTCTGCTTGATAAGGCGTGTAAGACGTTAAAAACTCTTGACGAGACGTCAAAGCCGGTACCACACTCGGGGTAAAGGGATCATAACTTCCTGCCCCTAAAAAACTCACAAATGTTTGATTGTGATTAGCAAGATTTTTAATCGTTTGACGAACTTCAT
>JBAYFA010000186.1:0-2780 GCA_041667425.1 Bacilli bacterium | reverse complement strand
TTGCCTTTTTAGTAGAGCAAACTCATTTACTTCTAGAAGAAAAACATTCTTCTTTTCCACCAGAAGTGGTAAAGGAATTTTTGAAAGTTGTTTTACTCCGAGTTGTTGATACGTTTTGGATGGAACACATTGATGGTATGAGTGAGCTTCGTCAAGCGGTTCGGTTGCAAGCGTATGCTCAAATTAATCCATTGCGAGAATATCAAGAAGTTGGGTTTGAAAAATTTAATACGATGATCGCTAATATTGAAAACGAAGTAATGAGATTCATTAATCGTGCACAAATTCGGGACAATATGCAGCGAGAAGTGGTTGTTAAAAATACTGTTGCCTCTTCTGGAAAAGAAGATTTGAAGAAGACCCCCAAGAAAATTGCGGAAAAAGTGGGGCGTAATGACCCATGTCCATGTGGAAGCGGCAAAAAATATAAAAATTGTTGTGGGAGAGAATAATTCAGTCCCATTTGTTATGAGAGGATCCCATTATGGAAAACTATGAAATTGTTAAGAAAATAGAGGATTTTAAGACTCGTCTTCGCGAATTAAAGGAAGCCATTGATGTGGATGCTTTAGAAAAAAAATTAAAAGAGTATGAAACGATGATGAATGATACCAATTTTTGGAATGATTCACAAAATAGTGCTAAAATTTTAAAAGAGTTGAAATCGTTGAAAGAACAAAGTGATACGATTCACTATCTGACTTCCAAAAATGAAGATTTAGATTTATATTATGAAATGCATAAAAGTGGAGAAGAAGGACTTCTCGATGAAATTGAAGAATTAATCAATGATATTGATCAACACTTATCTGATTTTGAAGTGAAAATGTTGGTTAGCAAAGAATATGATGATTGTGATGCCATTTTTGAAATGCATCCTGGAGCAGGAGGCACGGAATCGCAAGATTGGTGTGAAATGTTATTTCGGATGTATAAACGTTATTGCGAACGAAAAGGGTTTGATGTAGAGGTTCTAGACTATCAAGATGGTGAAGAAGCGGGCATTAAAAGTGTGAGTTTTGTCGCCCATGGTGAAAAAGCATATGGATATTTAAAAAGTGAACAAGGGGTTCATCGATTGATTCGAATTTCCCCTTTTGATAGCAATGCTCGTCGCCATACGTCTTTTGCTGCTGTTTCAATTTTTCCATCTGTTGAAGATAAAATTAATATTGATGTGAAACCAGAGGATATTCGTATTGATACGTACCGTTCAAGTGGAGCGGGAGGACAACATGTCAATAAAACTGATTCGGCGATTCGCATTACTCATCATAAAACGGGTATTGTTGTAACTTGTCAAAATGAACGTAGTCAACTTCAAAATCGTGAACGGGCTATGCAAGTTTTAAAATCTAAACTATATCAATTAGAAATTGAAGAACAAAACAAACGTATGAAAGATTTTACAGGAGATGTTGTTGAAAATGCGTTTGGTAGTCAAATTCGTACCTATACTTTTCATCCCTATTCACTTGTTAAAGATCATCGAACCAATTTCGAAGTTGGTAATGTCGCCTCCGTTATGGATGGAGACTTAGATGGATTTATTAATGCTTTTTTGAAGTCTGAATATAATCAGAGGTAACTTATGAAATTAAAATTTAATAAATCCAAGATGTTAGAATGGGTGTACATTACAATTGGTGTGATGATTGCCTCTTTATCGGTTAGTTTTTTCTTAGATCCTATTGATTTAGTCATTGGCGGTGTGACAGGCCTTGGGGTTATTTTTAAAGCCCTTCTCCACCGGGATATCTCATTTTATATTTTTATCATTAATATGATATTATTGGTTGTCGGTCTCATTTTTCTTGGAAAAAGTTTCTTTTTGAAAACAGCTTATGGGTCAATTATTTTTCCAGTCTTTGTAAAGTTATTTAATATGTTATATAAAGTGGCTTTTACAGAACCAATCATGGATAAAATTTTGGTTGTTTTATTTTCATCTTTACTGATGGGAATTGGATTGGGAATTGTTATCAAATATGGAGGAACCACTGGGGGATCGGAAATTCCTCAAAATATCCTTTTGAAGTATTTTCATATTCCTTATTCTGTGTCTTTGTATCTTATTGATGGGCTGGTAATTATGTTAGGGTATTTTGTTTTCAAAGAAATTACGGATGTATTATATGGCCTTGTATACATATATTTATCGGGGCTGGTTGTCGATCGTCTCGTTTTTAGTGGGTTCAATAAGCGGGCTGTTTATATTATTTCTTCGGAATGTGATAAAATTAAAGAGCGGATATTGGTTGACTTGGGACGAGGGGTCACACAAATAAAAGTTGTGGGTGGCTTTTCAAATACAGAACGCAATAAATTAGTGTGCGTGTTGTCTAGTTTTGAATTTTATAAGTTAAAGAAAATTATTGAAGAATATGATCCTCATGCTTTTTTCTATGTTGTTCGGGCAGATGAAGTTAGTGGAGAAGGATTTACCTATGGAAAATGAGATAACAATTCTTTCGGTTGAAAAGAAAAAAACTGCATATCAAGTCATCACTTCTCAAGGTGATTATATATTGGATGAAGATATCATTCTTCGATATTATGTATTTAAAGATAAAGTATTTTCGGGGAAAGATTTCAAGAAGATTTTATCAGATCAAGATATTACTAAAAATCTTCAAAAAGTTATTCGGTATTTGAAATATGGAGCTCGATCTGAGGCTGAAATTAAAAAATATTTAGGTGATGGTAAGGGATGGGTCATCATCAAAAAACGTCTTACTGATTTGGGATACATTGATGATGTACGATATGCAAAAACAATC
>JBAYFA010000185.1:0-2792 GCA_041667425.1 Bacilli bacterium | reverse complement strand
GGCATTGATGAAGTTCAATTTTTTGATCGCGATATCATTGATGTTTGTGAGCGGCTTGCTGATCGAGGTATTCGTGTGATTGTGGCCGGATTGGATCGTGATTTTAAGGGAGAACCCTTTGGCGTTATGCCAGACTTATTGTGTCGCTCTGAATATGTGACGAAACTCAATGCTATATGTCAAGTATGTGGAGCTCCCGCGACAAGAACTCAACGTATTATTAATGGAAAACCCGCTCATTATAGCGACCCTATTATTTTAGTGGGAGCTAAAGAACAATATGAAGCTAGATGTCGACATTGTCACATCGTTCCTGGAAAAAATGACAAACACTGATTATATGCAAGAGGCGATCAAGGAAGCAAGGAAAGCTGAAAAGATTGGAGATGTTCCGGTTGGATGCGTCATCGTTATCGATGATGTTATTGTTAGTCGAGCCCATAACCTTCGCCATCATCGTAAAAACGCCTTAGATCACGCGGAAATGCTTGCAATTGGTCGAGCTTGTCGAAAACTGAAGCGATGGATATTAGATGATGCCACTCTCTATGTGACTTTAGAACCGTGCTTGATGTGTAGTGGTGCTATTTTACAAGCTCGTGTTAAAAAAGTAGTGTATGGATGTCCTGAGCCTAAATTTGGATGTGCAGAAAGTATCATGAAAGTTTTTGATGACTATCCATTTAATCACCATGTTGAAGTTGAACGAGGTGTATGTGTTCTTGAAATTGAGACAATGATGAAAAATTTCTTTAAAAAATTACGTCAAAAGCCCAAAAAATTGGTATAATAAGGGGGACTTCATTTTACTTACTCACATCCAATAGCAAACCATGAATCAGGTCAGGTCGTGATTGAAGCAGCCTTAAGTGATCTTTGTTATGTGGGTGTGGGTAAGTAAGGTGAGGTCTTTTTTAATGCATATTAATTGCCAAAAATTGATTGCCTTGCTACAATATAGGTAGGTGATTATATGGAAATTATTAAAGGAAAAAATAAATTTGCTATCTTAAGTGAGGACCATTCACTCATGGGAGAGATTAGTTATGATATTGACCCGGATGGGGTGATGGTGGCTCAGAGGACCTATGTTGATCATGAGTACCGAGGATTGGGTCTCGCCCGTATTTTAGTGGATACGTTGGTCGCAGAAGCACGACGTCGTGGAATAAAAATTGTGCCTTGTTGTTCTTACGTCTATAAAATATTTGTAGAAAACGTTGAATATGCTGATATTTGGGATAAAAATTCTAAGAAACAACAAATAACTTGTAGTTTATAAATAATTAAGAGATGACTAATCCTCAATAGTCATCTTTTTTGTATTAAAAACAATGGGGGCTTGTTTATTAAAGGGGTTTATTGTATAATAGAAGCAGAAAATGGAGATTAAAGCATGAAAAAATTATTTACCTTTTTATTGATTTTGTTTATTCTTAGTGGCTGTAGTGCATCTACAGACAAGAAATTTACCATTGATTTTGATACTCTTGGAGGGCCGAGCGTTCCAACTCAAGAGGTTGTTGAAGGGAAAACACTATTGATTCCTGATGACCCTGAATGGGAAGGATATACTTTTGAATGGTGGTATTTGGATATCGAGTATACAACGACATTGGATTTGTCGTTTATTCCAACCCAATCAACGACTCTTTATGCAAAATGGATTCCCAATGAATATCAAATCGCTTTTGTTACCAATGGCGGAGCGGCTCTTAGCCCCTTAACGGGCTTTCATGGATCACCTATTGCTTTACCCACTCCCGAAAGAGATAATTACACCTTTAGTGGATGGTATTGTGATAGTGATTTAACCGTTGCTTTTACTTCTGAAACCATCATCACAGGACCTCTTGTCCTTTATGCTGATTGGGATGAGGTCGTTTTACCTCTTTTAGAACTTGAAGAATATGAGGTATCTTACCTTGTTGCTAGTATGGGTGAAGATACTTCGCGAATGAATATTAATTACCAAGTTAAAAACATTAAAACATATGTTGAAGTGGCTTTGAGTGAGGACTTTCAAGATGCTATTCGCGTTAATCCCACGATGACTTATTTTGAATCTTTATCAGAGGATATGGAAAAGCCATTTATTGGTCGCAATATTTGTCGAGTGGAATTAACATCCCTACAACCAGGGATGACTTACTACTATCGTGTTAATCAAGGAAATGATACTTATAGTGAAGTGTATTCTTTCCATACTGAAGGACTTGAAGACACTACTGATTTTATATTTTTGACGGATGTTCATTATTATGACGGATTTGATGGAGCGGAAGTCGCAGAAAATGTGATTGCTGAGGCGCTATTATACAATCCCAATATTGATTTTGTTCTCAATACTGGGGATATGGTCGATACCGGTGGAAATGCTGATGATTGGGATAGGTATTTTACGCATTCTGACAGTTTTAAAATCTTACCTACGGTTGGAATTCCCGGTAATCATGAACATTATTTTGTTGGATCCATGGGTAATCGTATTTATTCATCTTATTTCAATTATCCAGATAATGGAACGGATGCTTTTTGTGGAACCAGTTATTATTTTATTCATAATGACACCTTGTTTATTCAAATAGATACTGATTCTCCTTATGAACAAGGAAAACAACTTGAATGGATGGGTCATGTGATTGAAGCAAATCCAACAAAATTTATTATCGTTGGCACCCATGCACCCGTTAATATTCTTGAATCGGCTGATTACAATCGAGCCTTTATGGAAGTAATGGAAAAATATGCAGTTGATATCGTCCTAGCGGGTCATTATCATACTCAAAATT
>JBAYFA010000184.1:0-2815 GCA_041667425.1 Bacilli bacterium | reverse complement strand
TACATCAATTAATGTTTCAGGACCACAAACAGTTGAAGTTGACAATACTATTCAATTGTCAGCTGCCGTACTTCCTGCCGGTGTTGAACAGTCAGTTACTTGGACTTCTGCAAAAGCCGAAACTGCCGCTGTTGATGCTACAGGAAAAGTCACTGGCGTGTCTGCTGGTGCTACTGTTATTCGTGCAACTTCCACTGTCGATTCAACAGTTGTAGGTCAAGCTCGTGTTACTGTTACTGCTGAAGAAACTGATAACATTGATCTTGGTGGATATACAATTAGAATTGCTCAAGCTGGTCATGCTTTAAGCGAAACAAATCCATTCCATGATGATTATTCTTCCGCTGATAAAGAAGCAAAACAACAAGCTTGGACTTGGGTTGAAGATAATTACAATTGTGAAATTGAAGTTGTTGCTTATCCAGACGATGCTGAATGGGGAGCTCCTAGATGGAACTACATTTTAAATCAAGCTGCAAGTAACACTGCTGATTATGATTTCTATACCGTTCCAGATGCACAAATTGGTGCATTTGTAGAAGGTAATGCTATTATCGATCTTAGCGATTGGTATGCTTTATATGGACAAGGATATATGGACGAAGTCTATACACAATCTGGATCTTATAAAGGAAACCTTTATTCTATGACTAATGGCGAATCCGGAATTTATAATGTTATGTATTATAATATTGCGTTATTCGAAAAATTAGGAATGGAAAAATCTCCTGCAGAAATGTTCAATGATGGAAACTGGACTTATACGGATTTCTTAAATTATGCAACAACTGCACAAACTGCTCTTAATGGATTACCAGAAGCATCAGATACTAATTTATATTATGCTGTTGCTGGTTGTTCAACATATTATTGGGTTGGTATGACTAATGCCGGTGGTGAAAAAATTGCTGATCTTTCAACAATGACTTTCCAACCGTTGACAGATACTTCTATTGCTGCTGCTGAAACTCTAAGAGCTATTAAAGAAGCTGGAGCTATGGATCCTGCTAAATTAGTAGATCAAGGCGTTACTTCTTGGAATGATGGTCGTGCATTGTTCTCAACTGGTGATTTGTGGTTTGTTAATACTTCTAACCGTTGGAAAGAAGATTTATGGACTCCAGGTGATGCAGATGCAACTAGATTTGGATATGTTCCATTCCCTAGACCTGATTCAATTACTAAAGATCAACAAAAACTTGGTTTAACTGGAACTGCTACATGGGTTATGCCTATTGGTAGAGACTATACAGGTTTTGGTAATCAATGTACAGCTGAAAATGTTTATCGCGCAATGGTTAAAACTTTTGAATTGACAGAACAATATCGTGTTAATTCACCAGGATATGATGCTGAACAAGCTCTTGACGATTTTGCACGTAAATATGCTGAATCTGATGATAGCGTAGAAGCATTCAAATATATTGCTTCTCGTACTAAAGATATTGGTTTCTATGAACCTTTAGCTGAACCAGGAAATGCAATTGTTAATACTGGTTTTTCTACATTCTCATCCGCAGTTAACAATTACGTAATGGGAACTATCGCTACATTTGCTGAAGCGGTTAGTCCGTTACAACTTGCTTTACAAGAAGCTTTAACAAAAGCATTCTCGTAATATTAGTTCTGAAAAGGCCAACTGAAAAGTTGGTCTTTTTTTGAATTGCTGATATTTTTAAACCTTGTCAATTGGGTTAAAATGTGTTATAATTACTACATAATAGGGGAATGATAGATATGAATATTGAGAAGTTTGTTAATAGCAAATTATATCGTTTCTTTGATTGGGTATGGCGAATTGCTATTCTCAATATTTTAACGCTTATGACTTCTTTAGGAATTGTTACCATTTTTCCTAGTATGACTGCTTGTTATAAAACCATTTTTGATTATTTTAATGGTGATGAAAGAAACGTTGTTTCCGCATATTTTAAAAACCTCAAGCAAAATTTTATTCGGCCATTAGAAGGAAATATTCTTACGCTTGTTGCCGCCATTGTATTTGCCATCGCCCTTGTTTTTTACTCTAACAATTCAGAAAATACAGGCATTTTAACAACCATATCGGTTATTGGGTTTTATTTTGTTGCATTTTCAATGGGAATATTGCTCCTCATGACAATTCAATTGCCGATGATTTATACACACTTCAATTTCCGCTATTTTGATAATTTTCATTTTGCTTTTTTTATTGCTTTTAAAAATATTATGTCTAGTATAGGAGTTATGCTCGTAATCGCTGCAGAAATATTATTATATATAGTTTTTATTCCGGGATGGGTCGTTACTTGTTTTAGTGTTCCTATTTTAGTAGGACATTTATTATTTAAAAAAACATATTGGACACTCATTCATCAAGACTCGTTCATTGAGATAACTAAAGATATTGAAGATAGAAAGGACGTTTCAAATGAAATTAGGAATTGACAATATTGACCGATACTCGAGTCTTTTTGTTAATAAACGCGTAGGACTTATTACCAATCCCACTGGAACTAATTCATCAATGGTATCAACGATTGATGTGTTGAAAGAAAAAGTAAATTTGGTGTGCTTATTTTCGCCTGAACATGGAGTTCGTGGGGATTTTCAAGCAGGAGTTCATTTTGATTCATATGTTGATGAGGAGTCCGGAATTATTGCTTACAGTTTGTATACCCAAACCAAGCGTCCAACAAAAGAAATGTTAGATACTGTGGATATGGTATGTATCGATATTCAAGATGTTGGATCTCGATTTTATACTTTTATTTATACCATGGCCTATTCGATGATTGCTTGTAGTGAAGCAAAGAAAGAATTTGTTGTTTTTGAC
>JBAYFA010000183.1:0-2818 GCA_041667425.1 Bacilli bacterium | reverse complement strand
TCCGCAGCATTTACAAGACCCATTTCAAGATGGCTCTCTAATTTACGGATTTCTTTTTCAGCATGCTCAATGATGTCGGCTTTGGTACTAACTGGTGTAATATCATACGCTGATACAGTAATTCCCGACACAGTCGAATATTTAAATCCAAGATCTTTCATCTTATCTAACGTCTTAGAAGTTTCAGCAAGTTTAAACTTTTTAAAGACTTCAGCAATAATAACTCCTAAAAATTTCTTTTTAAAAGGATGAGGAACAACCAAATCTTTATTATAAGAGATATTATTTTTATCATTCAATGTAGCGGTATTATCATCAATCCAAGAACTAAGATATTCTTTTAAATTAATTCCACTAGACAACATCTCTTTTGATATAAAGAACCGATCATCTGTTCCTTCAGTTATATTCGCCGTTGTTGCTTCATTGATGAACGGAATGTCTTTTCCCGTTTCTTCAGTCTTTGGAAAAATCGTATTAAACACAATTTTACCAAACGAAGTAATCAAGTAAGACTCTTGTTGTTTAGGCGAAAATTTTGAATTTTGTAAAGTTTTTGCTGGAATCAAAATACGAGTATGTAGTGAGATCTTATCATTTTCATAAGCAAGTTCCACTTCATTTGGATCTTTAAAAATCAAACCATTCCGAAGATCTCTTCCATCTTCAATGGTTAAATAGTAATTTCCAAGTACCATATCTTGAGATGGAGTAACAATCGGTTTTCCATCTTTAGGAGCAAGAATATTTTTAGATGCCAACATCAACAATCGACATTCCGCTTGTGCTTCTTCTGATAGTGGAACATGGACAGCCATTTGGTCACCATCAAAGTCAGCATTAAAGGCTGGAGTGACTAATGGATGAAGACGAATCGCCTTTCCTTCAACTAATTTGGGTTCAAATGCTTGAATACCCAAACGATGAAGAGTTGGAGCTCGATTGAGGAGAACTGGATGTTCAACAACAATCTTCTCTACTTGTTCCATTGCATCAGGATGACCTTCCTCGATCATTTCTCGTGCTTTTTTAACACTAATTTTAATTCCTGTAATCTCTGCTTGTTCTGCATATTTTTTCATCAATGCATTAATAATAAATGGTTTGAATAAAATAAGTGCCATTTCCCGAGGGATTCCGCATTGATACATTTGTAAATCCGGACCAACAGCAATAACACTACGACCAGAGTAGTCAACCCGTTTACCTAAAAGATTTTGACGGAAACGTCCTTGTTTTCCTCTTAAAAGGTCAGAGAGTGATTTGAGAGGTCGATTTTTTTCAACAACCACTTTACGATTACGCTTGCCATTATCAATTAAGGCATCGACAGCTTCTTGTAACATCCGCTTTTCATTTTTAGTAATAAGGGCAGGAGCACGTTGTTCAAACTGCTTACGTAAACGATTATTACGATTCAAAATTCGACGATACAAATCATTTAAGTCAGTGGTCGCGAACCGTCCGCCATCGAGTTGCACCATGGGGCGCAAATCAGGAGGAAGAACCGGAATAACATCCATTACCATCCACTCTGGTTTATTTCCAGATTTGTAGAAAGCTTCCATAACTTCTAACCGTTTAATTACTTTTTCACGTTTTTGTTTAGACGTTACTTTTAATTCTTTACGAAGTTTTTCAACTTCTTCTTCAAGATTAATTTCTTGCAATAACTTTTTAATGGCTTCAGCTCCAGTTAGAGCTGTAAACTTTTTATATCCAAATTCGCGTTGATATTGACCATATTCTTGTTCAGACAAGATTCTTCTTTTCGAAAGAGACTCCACATTACCAGGATCGGTAACAATGTATGAAGCCAAATATACAATGTCTTCTACTTCCCGCGTTTTCATATCGAGTAATAAGGAAATTTTACTAGGACTGTTGCGTAAATACCATGTATGCACCACAGGAGCAGCAAGTTCAATATGACCCATGCGTTCCCGACGAACCTTGCTTTCAGTGATTTCAACACCACAACGTTCACATTTTTTTCCTTTTTCCGTATTGCGCTTGGACTTCCCGCAAGCACATTGGTAATCTTTCGTTGGACCAAAGATCACTTCGCAAAATAATCCATCTCTCTCGGGTTTTAACGTCCGATAATTAATGGTTTCATGCTTTTTGACTTCACCGTAACTCCAAGATCTGATTTCTTCTGGAGATGCGATTCCTATTTGAATATAATCGTATTTTTTCAAAAAGATCACCTCTTTATATTATAAACCATAATTTTTCTTTGATGACTGAGTAATTTCTTCAACTAAACTCTTATTGGAAACATCTTCCTTAGTCATACTATCAATCAATTTAACACTAATTCCCAATCCTTGCAGTTCTTTTACAAGAACTCGGAATGATTCAGGAATACCAGGAGTTGGAATCGAAGTTCCATCAACAATGGCTTTATAGACTTTGTTCCGTCCAACCATGTCATCTGATTTAATAGTAAGCATTTCTCTTAATGTATAACTAGCACCATAGGCTTCAAGAGCCCAAACTTCCATTTCTCCAAAACGTTGACCACCATTTTGGGCTTTACCACCCATTGGTTGTTGAGTCACAAGCGTATAAGGACCTTCACTACGAGCATGGAGTTTATCATCTACCATGTGAGCCAGTTTAATCATATACATAACACCCACATTAATGCGGTTATCGAAGACGCGACCAGTTCTTCCATCACGAAGAATAGTTTTTCCATCAGCATCCATTCCTGCTTCAAGAATAATATCCGTTAAATCATCACTACTAACCCCATCAAATACTGGAGTTGCAATGTGTACCCCTAATTTTTTGGCGGCCATTCCCAAATGGA
>JBAYFA010000182.1:0-2818 GCA_041667425.1 Bacilli bacterium | reverse complement strand
CTAGAGAAAACCCCGGCTCAAATATTTAATGAAGGAAATTGGACCTATAGTACCTTTAAAGAATATAGCATTGCTGCTCAAACAGCTCTTGATGGTTTGTGGGATGCATCACCAACTCGAAAATACTATGCTGTCGCTGGATGTTCGACGTATTATTGGGTGGGGATGACCAGTGCGGGGGGAGAAAAAATAATTGATGCCTCAAATCGCGCCTTCCACCCATTAACATCCACCTCACTTGATGCAGCTTTAACCCTAAGGCAAATATACGAAGCTGGGGCAATGGATCCTAACAAGCAAGTTGATGCTGGTGTTGTTTCTTGGAACAATGGTCGAGCGTTGTTTTCAAGTGGTTTCAAATGGTTTGTGAATAGTTCAACTCGATGGAAAGAAGACCTATGGACACCAGGTAATTCAGGTACAACTAGGTATGGTTATGTTCCTTTTCCAAGGCCGGATGAACTCACTAAAGATGAACAAAGGCTTGGGGTCGGTGGAACCAATACTTGGGTGATGCCGATTGGGAGAGACTATTCTGGTTATGGTCCGCAATGCACGGCTGAAAATATTTATCGCGTGGTGGTGAAAGCAATGCAACTAACAGATGAGTATCACGTTAATTCAATCGGATATGATAAGGATCAAGAACTGCAAGCTTATGCTGAGAAGTATACGGAATCTTTAGATTCAGTTTCTGCTTTCACATACATCAGCAAACGTGCAAGTGATATTGGTTTCTTTGAACCTTTAACCGAAGCAAACAATCATGTCGTCAATACAGGTTATTCATCATTTTCTACTGCTATCAATGATTATGTGATGGGTCATTATGCAAGTTTATCTGATGCCTTGTTTGATTTAAACTATGCGATTATAACTGAGATTAGATTGGCCTTTGAATAGAATCTAAGATAGACTAATGAGATTGTAGTTTTACTGTGTAGGATGCCATAAATCAATACTAGTTTTATTGTATTTCTTTAGTCATTATAAGTTAGGCAAGTAAACATATGAGAAGAGGGTTAAGAATGAGAAAAGTGATATTGTTTTTATTGATTGTTGTATTTCTTACGGGATGTGAGTTCCTTACTAGTACACCATCAGATAAGAAGTTGGTTAGTATTGAAGTTGATTCAACAACACTTGCGGGTGAGGTGGAAGTTCATCAATTCAATCTTGAAGACATTCATCTAGTTTTAACGTTTGATGATGCTTCTACAGAACATGAATCATTGACTGAAGACATGATATCATCTTTGGATTTGGCAACACTAAGTGAACCTGGAACCCATGATATCACTGTAAATTATCAAGCGTTGGTAGTAACATTTACAATTACCTTATATGACATTAATGATACCCATTATGTGGTGCAATTTGTTGATTATGATGGATATACATTAAAAGTCGAAACGGTTGATTACGGATTATCTGCAACCCCACCTTCCAATCCTTCTCGGGATGGGTATACCTTTACTGGATGGGATAAGTCTTATTCAAACATCACTCAGGAAGAGATCATAACCGCATTGTATCAAATTAGATCCTATACCGTCAGATTTATTGATTATGATGGATCCACAATTAAAGTACAGACAGTTGATTATGGAAATAGTGCTACTGCACCAAGCACTCCAATTCGAGATGGGTATACATTTGTTACTTGGGATAAAGATTTTAGTGTGATTAATCATAATACTACCATCAATGCAGTTTATCGAGACAATAACAACATTAATTTGCAACGATATACGATTAAAATTGCTGAATCAGCAAGTGAAATCAGTCAAGTTGACCCATTTCATTCACTATATCGAAAGAATGATAAAATTGCTAAGCAAAAAGCATGGACGTGGGTAGAACAAAACTATAACTGTCAGATTGAAGTGGTTGGTTATCCAAGCAGTGCCCAATGGGGTACTCCAAGGTGGAATTATATATTAAATCAAGCGATGAACAATACCAGTGATTATGACTTCTACAAAGTTCCTGATTCGAAGATTAAAATGTTTGTTCTTGGTCATGCTTTAGTTGATCTTACTACTTGGTATGAGGCATATGGCGATGGCTTCATGGATGATATCTATGTTCAGTCTGGAACCTTTGATGGAAAACTGTATTCGATCACAGGAAAGAAACGTGAGATTCATAATGTGATGTACTATAACATTGGTTTGTTATCCAAATTAGGACTAGAAAAAACACCAGCCCAACTCTTTAATGAGGGAGATTGGACTTACAGTACTTTTCAGAATTATGCGATAATGGCTCAAACTGCCCTCAATCAATTACCTAATGCCCAAACACGCCAATATTATGCTGTTGCTGGGTGTTCACCATATTATTGGATTGGAATGACTCATGCTGGTGGAGTCAAAATCGCTGATGTTTCAACCCTCACCTTCCAACCTTATACATCGACTTCACTTGCTGCTGCTGCCACTTTAAGGAGTATCCATTCAGCAGGAGCCATGGATCCCCTAAAACAAGTCGATGCTGGGGTGATATCTTGGAATGAAGGACGGGCTTTGTTTACAACAGGAGATGTATGGTTTGTGAATGAGGCTAATCATTGGCGAAGTGACCTATGGACACCAGGAAATCCAGACGCAACAAGGTATGGTTATGTTCCATTTCCAAGACCTGATGGAACCACAAAAGACGAACAAAGAATAGGCATCCCCGGATGTGATACTTGGGTTATGGCAAGAGGTCGTGATTATTCGGGATATGGTCCAGAATGCACCACCGAGAATATTTATCAAGCCATGGCTAAAACCATTCAATTAACCAAAGAGTACTACATTGGTGCTCCTGG
>JBAYFA010000181.1:0-2823 GCA_041667425.1 Bacilli bacterium | reverse complement strand
TTTAATATATTTTCAAGTTGCGAAGATATAAACTTTTTCTCAGATGTAAAAAGTTTTAAGTTTTACTTACAGACATTCCACTTAGTTTTTAAAACTGTTTATTTGATTAAAGGAAAATAAAAAAAGGCTTGTGAAGAACACAAGCCTTTTAGAAATTTATTTTTACAGAATTATCTGTTAATAGTAATCTTCTTAGTTACTACTCCATTTTCTGAAGCAACCTTAACAAAATACATTCCATTATTTAGATTAGATGTATTAAGTTCAATTGTGTTTTGTCCAGCTTTCATTGATTTTGTTCCAAGTTCAATTACATTTCTTCCCATTAAATCAACAACCTTAATAGTTGCAACTGAATTTTGAGATAAAGTAATATCTATTGTTGCGTTATCTTTAGCTGGGTTAGGATAAACATTAATTGATACTTCATTTTGAGCAACTTCACTTAATCCTATACTATTCTCAATTTCAAAAGTTGCTGATTGATAAATTTTCTTATTTGCATTATCTTGAATAAAAATAACTGCAATTAAGTCATTCATTTCTTCAACATTTGTATTAGTCATATCTTTTGTTAATGTTGTAGTGTAAGTTGTTCCGTCTACAAAATCAATAGTTGTTCCATTAGCATTTGGTGCCATACCCATTAAAACATGATGAAATTCTATTTCTCCATTTGTTGATATATTTCCTGTTGTTAACTTTTCACAAATAGCAACATGCAATTTTAATCCAGATATTGTTAAATATGGGTCTATTGATATTGGAATAGTTACAACATTGTCAGTATATTTTGGTTCTGTAACATTAATTTTAAATGGTGTATTTTTAGGGGTAATATTTGCATTAAGTTCAGATATAGATAAATTTATAACTTCACCATTTGCCCTCATATCAGGTACAGCATTAACACCATAATAGTCTCTACGTGTTGCTCCATCAGCAACATAGTAAGGATCTCCATTACCGGGCCAATTCATTTGATATTTTATATAATTCATATCATTTTCATGAGATGCTGCCCATGGATTATATTGATTATTCCATGAATAACAAGGAGAACATGTTGAAGATGAAAATCCTTCAAATAAAGTTTTTTGTGCTACTGATTGAGAAGCCACGACAACTTGTTTAGTCAATTCATTATTAGTTAAAGTATCTCCAACACCATTTACATTTGAAATTATTACTTTGATGGAATGGCTACCTGCAGTCAATGTAGCAGGAACATTATGAGTAAAATCATATGTAGCATCCATCGCTATATTTAATCCTGATAAAGAATAAGTTGCAGAAGGAGTTCCTTCATCAATAATATAAGTAACATCAAAAGAAGTAACAGCAATATTTTCAATATTTTTTACTGTCCCTTTGATATTAAAAGGAGATGGTGTTTGTATAGATTCAATAGCTAAAGATGTTAATTCTAAATCTAATGTAGGAATTAGTGTAAATACTTTAACATCATCTAATCCTAACATGTACATATCGGTTGAATTATTTCTCCATCCTATGTAAACAGTTTGCCCTGCATATGCTGAAAGATCAATATCTTTTTTTGTAGGAGTTGATTCAGCCGCAGATGTAGAGAACAAAACAGTTGAACTCATTAAATTTGTATCAGTTGGTGCTTGTGTCATAATACGAACTTCATATCCATCACGATAAGATGAATCTTGTGCCAAAATAGTATATCTTAAAGTAGGATTAACAGTGGGGACTTGAACAGATGGAGTAAAAACCCAATCATTTGAAGTTCCTGCAGAAGAATACCAAGATGTTGACCATAAAGCCTTTGAATCAATATAGCCAAATTGTTTGCATACCCATGCATTAGAAACCCAAGAAACATTAGTATTTGGAGTTAATCCATCAACATTAAATCTTGTCCATCCAGTAGGAATAGAACCATCAGCAACATTATTGAAATCTTCATTAAGTTGCGCGTGCGTACTAATTGCAAAAGAGAAAAGTAACGCTAAAAGAAAAGTAATTTTTTTCATGTTTTATTATTTTAGTTTTTACTTCATTTATTTTTCAATCTGCAAATGTAGAAATAAAATTGAAATATGCAAATTATTTAATCTGATTTTCTCTATTAGGAATTAATTGACTTTAAAGAAAACATTAATTGCTAAGAAAAAAATTGGAAAAGAAAATACATAAGATTTGAAGACTAAATTGTTTAAAAAAGAAATAATCCTAAGCATATTTAAAATACGCTTAGGATTATTAGGAGTGTCCTCGCGGGGACTCGAACCCCGGACCCATTGATTAAGAGTCAATTGCTCTACCAGCTGAGCTACGAAGACTTATTTTTAAGTTTTTTGAGGTTGCAAAGGTATTCATTTTTTCTAATTCTAAGGCTTTTTTTCTTATATTTTTATTTTATCCCTATGTTTTAACGTCTAAAGATGGATGTTTTCAAATTATCTAATAGTATTCATATCTTGAATTTTAGGGGTTATTTTTGATGATTTTTTTCATAAAATTCGCCCATAAAAATAAAAATGTATAACTTTGAGCCCAATTTTCTAATCAATGGAAGATTGGATATTTTTTTTAGAATTTATAACTCAAAAAACATTATTAATTATGACTGGATTAAATGTATTATTGGAAGCAGTTGCAAATTTAGCTCCTTGGGCTTATGGTTTAGCTGGTATTGGTGCCGGAATGTCAGCAATTGCTGCTGGTTTAGGCATTGGAAATATTGGTAGAAGTGCTATGGATGCTCTTGCTCGTCAACCAGAAGCTTCTGGAGACATTCGTTCTAATATGATTGTTGCTGCAGCTTTGGTGGAAGGAGCTTCCCTATTTGCT
>JBAYFA010000180.1:0-2833 GCA_041667425.1 Bacilli bacterium | reverse complement strand
CACTTCGTTTACTTATTAAAAATATGATACAAAGGAGATTCATTAAATGATAGAAACATTGACGATTCGTCAATTAGTAAAAGCCCTTAATTTGTCTGTATTAGCTGGAGAAGATTATTTGGATCGTGAAATCACACGGGCGGTTGTTTCTCGTCCGGGGGTTGAAATTTATGCTGATTACTTTGATTTCTATGAAAAAGATCGTTTACAAATTATTGGAAGTAAAGAGTATCAACTTTTTCATATGTTATCTGAACAAGATCAATGTACACGGCTAGATCATTTATTCAAAGAAAATCCTCCTGCTTTTATTTTCACAAAACATGTGGAAAAAGTTCCAGCACTGTTTTGTCAGTATGCCACTCAATACCAGATTCCGATTCTTCGATCAACTCAACCCACTACCTTAGCAATTGGATCATTATCTAACTTTTTGTCGGAAGCATTGGCCGATCATCAGTCAATTCATGGAGTCATGATGGACATTAAAGGAGTTGGTGTTTTAATTGAAGGGAAAAGTTTTGTTGGAAAAAGCGAATCAGCCTTAGAATTATTAATGAGAGGGCACACTTTGGTTTCCGATGACCGAGTAGAAGTTGTTCAAACAGAAGTGGGGTCCGTTTTTGGATTGTCTCCTGAGATGACTGAACGACTAATGGAAGTAAGAGGTCTTGGTTTAATTGATGTCGTCGATTTGTTTGGTGTTCGTGCTTATCGCAAAAAGAAAAAAATTATGTTGATTGTTGAACTAGTAAAATGGGATCAATCACACAACTATAATCGCTTAGGATTAGAAGAAGAAACAGAAAAAATCTTTGATACAGATATTCCTAAGGTTACAATTCCTGTGCAACCGGGACGCAATATTGCCTCGCTTATTGAAGTGGCGGCGATGAATTGGCGACTAAAAAGCTTTGGCCGTGATGTGGCCAAAGAATTTGTTGAAAAATTGAATAAGATGGTGAAGGGAGAACATTCATGATATTTTTATTTGACCACAGCACGCTTGAACCGTTAAATCGAATCGCCTTTCGGCTTTTTGGGTTAGAAGTATATTGGTATGGAATTTGCATTGCTTTGGGGGCAACCCTTGCTCTTTTATTTGGTCTTCATACTGCCAAGCGCTTGAATGTTGATCAAAACAAACTGATTGATGGGTTTCTATGGGGCTTAATTGTCGGAGTATTAGGTGCTCGTCTTTGGTATGTTATCTTTGAATGGGAAAATTACGCCAATAATCCCTTGAGTATTATTACTGGTTTTCGGGATGGAGGACTCGCAATTCATGGAGCTGTGTTTGCAGCTGCGATTTATGCCTTTATTTATTGTAAGATTCGGAAAGTAAACTTTATCAAAGTATTAGAATTGTTTGCTCCAGGATTTTTGATTGGTCAAATTTGTGGTCGATGGGGAAACTTTTTCAATCAAGAGGCACATGGGGGACTTGTTCCTGGGGGAACTTTGGATGCACAACGAGAATGGTTATTAAGCCATGGCATCCCTCGTTTTATTACTGATCAAATGTATATTACGGATCTCGAACCCGGAGTGGTCGATCAAATTGGGTATTATCATCCGACTTTCTATTATGAGTTTTTATGGAATGTGACGGGATTAATTGGAATTATCTTGATGAGAAAGTTTTGGAAAAAATACTGGATTGGTGATGCTGCTATTGTTTACTTGATTTGGTATGCGATTGGTCGTTATATGATTGAAGGAATGAGAACCGATTCTTTATATATCTTAGGGCTTAGAACAGCTCAATTGACAAGTATTATCATGTTTATTGCTGGAGTTGTTCTTCTTGTTCTTCGTCGTGTGTATAAATTTTATCCAGTTAGTTATAAAGATTTTGCGGGAGAGGAATAATGATCATTGTCTTTGATGTGGATGGCACATTATTAGATACGTATCCAGTTGTGCGTCAAACCTACATCGATATTTTTGATCACTATCTCCCTACGGTTGCCTATGATGAAGCATTACTTGCGTCTTTTTTTGGACCACCCTTGTATGATACGTTTTATCAATTGGTCAACAACGTTGACCAAGCCAACGTGTTGGTACAACGGTATCGTCAACAAACAAAAATTAACAATCCTCAATACTTGAAAGTGTTTCCTGGGGCGAAGGAATGTATTGAAACGTTATCTAGAAAGGGATTTATTCTGGGAGTATTATCCAACAAAATCAAAGAGGCCATTATAGATGGATTTGATTTTGTGGGATTTCCTAATCGGTTTGATCTTATTTTGGGATATGAAGATTTAAAACATCCCAAACCTGATCCTGAAGGTCTTTTAAAAATGAAGGCGATGTTTCATGATGAGGTCGTTATGGTGGGAGATTCCATTTATGATATGGAAGTGGCTCGCCGTGCCGGTTCAGAGTCAATTGGTGTGACGTGGGGAAATACCAGTCGGACACAATTGTGTGATGCGGGTGCGACTTGGATTGCTTCGTCTTTTGAAGAACTTCTTCAAATACTTAGTTCCTATTCACCCTTATAAGGAGGCTTTTATGTCTTTTGCCCAAGATGTTAAACATGAAATTGCCAATATGGATGCGAGTGCTAATGCTTTAAAAGCAGAATTATATGGGATTGTAAAACTTAAATCCAATCTCATTATTTCTGATCGCACTTTGGTATTGGAATTTGTGATGAGTAGTCTTTCACTTGCGCGACGGATTGTATATTTATTTCGAAAAGTGTATCAAGTTAATTTAGAGTTTTTGGTGAAAGAACAAAAAAAACTCGATTATAAAAATTTGAATTATTTAAAAACTCATGAACGGGTTAAAGAAATCCTACAAGATTTAGATATTATTG
>JBAYFA010000179.1:0-2847 GCA_041667425.1 Bacilli bacterium | reverse complement strand
TGTTTCATTTGTTTTTCTATTTGAACAAAATCCTCTTCGTTAATCGCGACATCGATTCCAGGATTAATATCATAATAAAATCCTTCTTCAATCGCAGGACCTACCCCAAATATAGCATTTGGATAGATAGATTTAATAGCTGCTGCCAATAAATGACTGCAAGAATGATTTAGAATTGAAAATGAATCTTCTTTCATTTTAAGTTCTAACACACAATCTTCCTCAATGGGACGATGAATATCAACAGCTTGGCCATTGACTATTGCATAAATCGATTTTTTAGCAAGGGAACTTGAAATACTCATCGCAATTTCGTACGCACTTAAGCCCTTTTGAAACTCTTTTTGACTTCCATCTTTAAATGTAACTTTCATATTTTCTCTCCTCTAATATATAAAAAAGTCCTTAAAAAAACATTAAGGACTAGAATTTCCAGCGGTACCACCTTGATTTGTATATTTCTATACACACTCATTTTATTCCTTAACGCTGAATATACGGATTTCTTTTTCAAGATCAACTCAAAGGGGGTAACAAACTTATCACACGATGGTAGCTCGCACTATCCTACCTCGCTTGAAAAGGAGGATAAATCGTCATGTCCTTGTCTTCGTTATTGTTAATATTATACCACATGATTGATTTAATTGTCAATTTTTCAACAATATTTTATGGTTTTACTAATTTATCGTCGATAATTTTGATCTTTTAATGCCAATGGTATCATCATATAAGTAATTCTCTCAATAACCCGTGAACTTTTAAGTTCATCAGTTGCATCTCTTGTTTCCTTAAAATGATCATGAAGTTGCGTTAGATTATAATTAGAAGACATAAAAGTCGGTTTTAATGCAAACATGCGATATTGAAGAATAGGACCTAACACTTCATCACGAATATAAGCAGTATTGGTTTCCCCTCCGACATCATCAAGCATTAAAATGGGAACTTCTTTCATCTTTTTAATCAGTCCTTCAATTCCACCCAAACTGATTTGACTCTTCATATAACGAACCAAATCAGGATAATAAGCAAACAAAACATGAATCCCTTTTTTTGTCATTTCTTGAGCGATTTTTAAAAGAATAAATGTTTTCCCCGTTCCAAAAGGGCCGTGTATATATATGCCTTTTTCTTTAAGGGGGTTTTTACTGAAAACTTTTATCGCTTGAAAAATATCAGTTCGCGCATCACTTATAAATAATTCTTCCGTATCAATCGATCCCGGAAAAAACATCATATTCAAAAATTCATCATTCATCCGATTCAAATGTGGACATTTGATATACTTGCGTTCTATATTTCCTTCATGAAAAGATAAAACACTTTGATATTCCAAAGGATCCATTTTACAATCTTTCTTTCCCATGCATTTTCGGCAAATAACCATGTCTTGATGATGTTGAAATAGAAGGGAAAGATTACGTTCAAATAAAGGCCCATCAATTGCATGTTTTTCACAAAATTTGCAAATATCCGAATCGCTTTTAACTGATTTTCTAATTTTTTCTATTGTATCATTCATCTTAATCAAACATATCCTTTACTAAATTGATCAATTCGTCTTTGTTTTCATTGACAATGGACTGGGCTGTTTGAGGAGTATTTGTTAACGAGACACTATACTCTTGATACCAATCTGGTAGTTTAGCGACTTTCTTAGATGCAGGTCCTTTTTGATAAGCCTTTGACTTGGAGTGATCTCGTTTTTGAATAATTTTTAACGCATCATAGGCTGTTTTCACTTTTCCCATTACCCAATTAACAGCAATTTTTTCAAAATAATTATATCCAGGAAGTTCACCTTTTGTTTTATTGACATATAAAATCAATACATTGATTACTGAAACAGGAAGTTTAGTATTAAGACTCAACTGATCAAACATTTTAATTTCAGCAATACTGGGTTTTACATGAGAGAGGCTTTCTAATACATCACTAATTGACAAATTTTCAACCATGTTGAGAATTTTTTGAGTATCATCATCCAACCCACTTACCACAAATGCATCTTCTTTAATGGTTTCTAGTCCAGGTCCACTCACTTGATATTTCTTTTGAAACATTAAGCTAGCATTACGAGCAATGCTTGCATATTCAACATTTTTATTTACATGAATGGTTTTAAGAAGAACATCACGCATTTCTTCTTCATCGAGTTTATAAGTGAAACTAATGCGTTCAATGCGTTCTTGAAATTGAGGTTCATCTAACACCGCTTCAGGAAGTAGTGATTCATCAACATGTAATTTAAAAAGCGTATAATTAAAATCTTTATTTTCAACGATGATATCAGGTTTAAACGTTTTTGTGATAATACCTTCAACCGTTTCTGTTGTAGATTGAAACACATCACTAAACTTTTTAGAGATGTTTTTATAACCTGGTAAATTTTTGGCAGCTTTCTTTTCCATTCTCTCAAGTTCAACATTTCCTAATTGAGTTGATAAAAATTGTCTTAATGTTTCATTAGCAAAGAAATCTGATGATGAAAGAGGAGGATACATTTCAAATCCATATCCTTTAGTTTCATGTTGAAAGGTCTTAATTAAACTTAGTGCTTCCAATTTTTCTAATCCCTGATCTAATTGTTTCATACTAGGCAAATTAAGACTATCCATGAGTTTCTTAAAAGAATAAGCAGTATCCAAATCGAGGGATTGAAGGAGCATATAAATGGCAAAACTATCCATCCCAACTAGTGGCATATAATGAGTCGCAATGATAGACAGTTGTTCATTTGAAAGAGATGGTTTTTTCGCGATACGAAAAACATCATATAAATATTGAACCATATGCATACTCCTTTCTATTATTAATGATATAACCCGATATCTTTAAAAGGTA
>JBAYFA010000178.1:0-2868 GCA_041667425.1 Bacilli bacterium | reverse complement strand
TTAGCATAGCAAATCATCCTTAATTGAGTCCAAGCACTACCAACTGTAAAGGTACAAAAGTTAACTACGAAAGGAATTTTCCCTTCCAACGCTAGACCATACCCAATACTCATTGCACTAGTTTCAGAAATTCCACATTCTATAAATCTACTTGGATGTAGTTCTTTAAAATCTGAAGTTTTTGTTGATTTCGATAAATCTCCATCCGTGACCATAATATTTGGATTATCAATATTATTAATTGCTTTTCCTATATAGTTCCTTAATGAAATAGTATCAGCCATTTACTTTGCTCCTTTTAATTCTTTCATAGCTTGTATATAAAGTTCATCAGTTATAACTCCTCCATGCCAAGCAGGGTCATTCTCCATAAAACTGATTCCATTTCCCTTTATAGTGTCACAAACAATTACTAAGGGTTTACTCTTATTGTTATCGACTATATCAAGAGCATCACAAATTTCATCCATATTATGCCCATTTATGTGAATACAATTCCAACCAAAAGACTTAAATTTTAAGTCAACATCACCCAAATTCATGGTATCTTTTGTGGTCCCACTTAAACAAAGTTTGTTTAAATCTACAAAAACAATTAAATTATCTAAATTATAAAAAGCCGCCTGAGCTAAAGCTTCATAATTTTGACCTTCTACTAGTTCTCCATCACCGGTAATGACATAGACTTTTTCATTTGAATTATTTTGCTTCTTTGCAAGTGCCATTCCAATTCCAATTGAAATTCCCTGACCTAGCAACCCTGTTGAAGCATCTAGTTCTGGAATTTTTACTACACTTGGATGTCCTTGCAATCTTGAATTTAGTTTTCTTAAGGTGAGAATTTCTTTATCGGAAATAATTCCTTTCGAATTTAATATCGAATAAACTGCGGGTACAGCATGTCCTTTAGATAAAACTACTTTAGATCGTTCCTTTTTTGAAAAATCTATTTTCCTTTCATATATTGCTGTTAATATATCCATACAAGATAAAGACCCACCTGGATGACCTGACTTAGACTCATGTAGCATTTCTATTAAAGTAATTTTATTTTGAATAACTTGTTTTTTTAATTTTTCAATCTGAACCTTTTCCATAACATCTCCTAAAGGTTTAATAATTAGAACATATCACGAAATTAATTCCGTGTCAAATAAATTTGTTGACAAATACTTTTACGCATGATAGCCTGTATATACAAAAATTACTAAAAACACAACAGGAGGTGTTTATGAAAAAATTATTAACTATAATGTTAATCTTATCAGTTGTACTAGTTAGTACATTCGCACAAGCTGAAAAAGAAGAAGTCGCTGGAAGTGGAACACTCGTTTTATATTCAACAGTTTACGATGCTGAATACAATATGATAGTTGATGCATTTCAAGCTAAATATCCTAATATCACAGTAGAATGTGTAAATGGTGGAGCTGGAGAATTAAAGACAAGAATTAAAGCTGAAGCAGAGAATCCACAAGCAGATGCTATGTTCGGAGGCCTTTTGTATTCAGATTATATTAGCATGGGTGACAATTTTGAACCATATGTAGCAAAAAACAATGACAATATGCCAGAGGGTTTTAAAAATGATACAGGTTGTTTAACTTACAATACAATTCAGTTTGTTAACCTTCTTGTTAACAGAGCTGAAGCTAAAAAATTAGGTGTTGAAATTAAGAGTTATAAAGACTTATTAAATCCTGCTTTAAAAGGCAAAATTATTACAGCTAATCCTGCAGCATCATCTTCAGCTTGGAACCAACTATCAACTATTTTAGCTGTAATGGGTGGTTATGAAAGTGATGAAGCTTGGAGTTATGTTGATAAATTAGTTCAGAATTTAGACGGTGTAATGTCTTCATCTTCGTCCAGTGTATTTAAGGGTGTTTATAATGGAGAATATGTTGTTGGACTTACATATGAAGCTCCTTGTGTAACTTATATTGAAGAAGGCAAAGGGGATATCGTTGAAATAGTTTATCCTACCGAAGGAATAACAGCTATTCCATTTGCTTCAGGAATCATCAAAAATGCAAAACATATGGATAATGCAAAACTATTTATGGATTTCGTAGTTTCCGATGAAGCTCAAAAATTATGGGCTGGTTCTACAGCAAGACAGGCTAACATCAACCTTCCAACAACTAATGAAGTATTAACTCCTGCTGGAGATATAAAAGTTGTACAAAGAGATGCTGAGTATCTAGCAAACCATCAGGTTGATATTGTTGCAAATTGGGAAAAGATTTGGTCAAAGCATAACTAAAAAAAGGAAAAATTTAATAAACGATGAGTGTAAGTATAAGAATTGAAAATGCAATTAAGCGTTATGGCGAAAATACAATCATCCCGGATTTAAGTTTAAACATCAAGGAGGGGGAATTTTTCACCCTCCTTGGTCCATCGGGATGTGGTAAAACAACTTTATTAAGAATGATAGCTGGCTTTAATACTATTGAAGGTGGTAAATTTTATTTTAAAGATAAATTAATAAATGATTTAGATCCAGCCAAAAGAAATATTGGAATGGTTTTTCAGAATTATGCAATTTTTCCACATTTAACTGTTAGAAAAAATGTTGAATATGGATTAAAAGCTAGAAAATATCCAAAAGAAAAAATCAAAGAAGGTGCTGATGAATTCTTAAAATTAATGCAAATTGATGAGTATTCTGAAAGACTTCCCGAAAGGCTTTCAGGTGGACAACAACAAAGAGTTGCATTAGCAAGAGCATTAGTTATTCGTCCAGACGTTTTATTAATGGATGAACCATTATCAAATTTAGATGCTAAATTAAGAGTTGAAATGAGGTCAGTTATTAAGGAAATACAAAATAAACTTGAAATTACAACTGTTTATGTAACCCAT
>JBAYFA010000177.1:0-2885 GCA_041667425.1 Bacilli bacterium | reverse complement strand
TTGAAGGAGACATGAGCCAAGGATGTTATAGTGGTGATGGACTTCACATCAATTCTGATTTCATCAACGGACTCAATCAAGAAGAAGCGACATCTTCTATCATTGCTTATCTTGAAAAAATGGGTCTGGGTAGACGGGATGTCAATTATAAAATTCGTGACTGGATTTTTAGTCGCCAACGTTATTGGGGAGAACCGTTCCCAGTGATTATGTATGAAGATGGGTCTATTGAAGTATTAGAAGAGAAAGATTTACCACTTGAATTACCAATATTATCTAAAATCACTTCAAGTAAAACAGGGGAAAGTCCTCTTGTTAATGCTCATGATTGGCTTCACGTGGTGCGACATGATGGAGTCAAGGGAAGACGTGAAACCAATACCATGCCTCAATGGGCTGGATCTTGTTGGTATTACATCGGATATTTATTAAAAAATGAAGGTGATTATCTTCCACTTAGTGATCCAATTGTTCAAGAAAAAATTAATTCTTGGTTGCCAGTTGACCTTTATATTGGAGGAACAGAACATGCAGTTCTTCATCTTCTATATTCTCGCTTTTGGCATAAAGTACTTTATGATTGTGGGATTGTAAATTCAATTGAACCTTTTCAAAAATTATTCAATCAAGGAATGATTTTAGGCGAAGATGGCGAAAAGATGAGTAAATCAAAAGGTAATGTTATTAATCCTGACGATGTGATTACCGAATATGGTGCAGATACCTTAAGGCTCTATGAAATGTTTATGGGGCCATTAGAGGCCACTAAACCATGGTCTACTAAGGGAGTTGAGGGCCCTCGCCGTTTCCTTGAACGGGTTTATCGTTTATATAAGGAAGTGGCAACGGTGGTAGATTCTAATCCTAATTTGGAAAAAGTATACCATCAAACCGTTAAAAAAGTAACCAATGATTTTGAAACGCTACGTTTCAACACCGCTATTAGTCAACTTATGATTTTTATAAATGAATGTTATAAAGATACTAACGTTCCTTATGAGTATTTGATTGGATTTTTAAAATTACTTAATCCAATTGCTCCACATATTACTGAAGAATTATATTCTCAAGTTTTTAATCAAGCAGAATCAATTACGTATTCATCGTGGCCTACTTATGATGAAGATAAAACAAAGGATGATCTCATCACATTTATTATTCAAGTGAATGGTAAAATTCGTGATAAGATTGAAGTTGCTGCAGGATTATCGAAAGAAGAACTGAAGACATTGGCTTTAAACAATGTTAAAGCACAAGCATTCTATCAAGGGATGACAGTTCTTAAAGTAATTGTTGTACCCAATAAGCTCGTCAATATTGTTGTTAACTAATAAACGTCGCACTTCGGTGCGACGTTTTTTATAGTAAAGAATTCATTTACTTATAATATATTTAAAAGAGGAGGAAATCATGTGTCAAAAAGAAATAAATCGTTTGTTTTCTAATCTTTTTCATGTTTTTAATTGTGATGGATGTCCTTATTATTATCAAGATGATCGAGTGCTGATAGGAAACGTAACCATTTTTTCTTATCATCTGCAAGAAGGATGTCATCGAGATAAACCACCCGAATCAATTTATTGGTTTCATCAGAAGTTACAACGTTTGCTTTATGATTGTTGTTGGTTATCTAAAAATTCGTTGTTTTTATGGCTGGAAGATATGCACTTTCTAGAAGAAATAGACGTTATATTAGAACTCTGCATGATGATGAGCAATCATATTCATATTATTTGTGATTAAAAAGCTATAAAATATGTAAACAATTAATAATTATGTTATAATATAGTTGTAAGATTAAGCGAAAAGGAGGATTAATTATGAAAGTAAATGTTCGCGGAAAAAACAAATTTGAACCATCAGACGCACTTCGAAATTACGCTTTCAACAAATTGCAGAAAATGAATATCTATTTCAGTAAAAACATTGAATTAACTGCTAATGTGTTGTGTAAAGTGTACGATGACTATCAAGAGGTAGAAATCACGATTCCCACAAAGCATGTTATCTTACGAGCAGAGGTGAAAGCTAAAACTATTTTTGGAGCCATTGATTTGGCGATTGACAAACTGGAGAGTCAAATTGTAAAACATAAATCAAAAATTTATAATAGTATTAAACAACGAGAAGGTATTGCAAAGTATTATTCTGAAAATTCAGACTTTGATTTAGAAGCGTTGAAGGCAGAAGTATTGGCTACTAATTTGGTCAAATCAAAAAGTATTTCTTTAGAACCGATGACACCTGATGATGCGATTATGCAAATGGAAATGCTTGGTCATGATTTCTTTATATTTCTCAATTCAGTTACCAACAAAACCTGTGTCGTGTATTTGCGAGAAGATAATGATTATGGAATTATAGAAACTAAATAAAGCTAAATAAAAAGATATTGAGAATTTCTCAATATCTTTTTATGATTTATGATTGAAGGTAAAGTTGATTAATATTATGCCAGTTAATAATCTTGAAAAATGATTGAATATAATCGGCACGACGATTTTGATAGTGAAGGTAATAAGCGTGTTCCCATAAGTCTATTCCAATGAGTGGTTGTCCTTGATGCAGTGGAGTATCTTGGTTGGGAGTCGTTATAATGGTGAGCGCTCCTTTTTGATTTATAATTAGCCAAGCCCAGCCACTTCCGAAACGACTTAATGCTGCTTTTTTGAATTCCTCTTCAAAAGCATTGATTGAACCAAAACTTTTCACAATAGCTTTCGTGACTTCATTATCAGGTATAATGCCTTCATTTGGCTTTAGGATGGTCCAAAAGAAACTGTGGTTGTAATGTCCTCCCCCATGGTTGCGAACAGCTGGCTGGATGTCTAGGGGTAATTTATCGAGATTTATTAGGATATCCTTTAGGGCTCTTTCTTGGAATT
>JBAYFA010000176.1:0-2906 GCA_041667425.1 Bacilli bacterium | reverse complement strand
AATCTTCGGAACAATTCCACACGTTGATACCGTAATATGTCGTGCCCCAATTCCAAGTCCTTTCCCATCATTAATAATTTTAATAAAATCGATCACATTATCATAATTATCAAATGGTTCTCCAATTCCCATAATGACCACATGAGAGAGACGTTTATTATCTTCTTGTAAGGAATGATCAATTTGCAACACTTGCATGACCATTTCCCACACTTCTAGATTCCGTTTTTTCTTTTGTTGACCACTCGCACAAAAAGCACACCCCATATTACATCCCACTTGAGTGGAAATACATGCACTAATACCATAATTATAATGCATAAGGACAGCTTCTATAAAGTTTCCATCATTTAATTCGAATAAATATTTTTTTGTTCCATCACTAGACAATTGTGTTGTTTCAACTTTTAAAAATTCCATTTGATAACGTTGTTTCAAAAGTTCGATGGACGTTTTACTAATATTAGACATGTAATCCATATCAAATATTTGCTTTTTATAAATCCATTCAAATAGTTGCGTCGCCCGAAAAGGTTTTTCTTGAATATTTACTAAATCGTCTACTAGTTTTTCTCTAGTAAAATTGGTTATCATCATGCTTCATTTCTCCTTAATTTACATATGTAAAATCCATCTGATTCTACTTCATGAGGCAGTAGCATGATTTCTCGTACCACTTGGTATTGGGGATATTGTTTAATAAACCATTGGCTCAATTCTTCATTTTCACCTTTATTAATGGTGCAAGTACTAATAATCAAATGACCACCCACTTTGGGGAGCATATAAGTCTTTGATAAAATTTCTTTTTGTAAATCCATCACTTCTTGTATCGACTGATGAGTGATATGATATTTTAAGTCAACTTTATGACCCATGACTCCCAATCCACTACAAGGTAAATCAGCCAATACATCATTAAAAGATTCTTCCTTCACATGTAAGTAGACTTGACGAGCATCGATCAATTGTGTTTTCACATTTTCAACACCCAATTGTTTAAAATTAGATTTCATAAGATTAATTTTATGTTCATAAATATCACAAGCAAAGATAGAACCCCCATTGTTCATCAATGCCGCTAAATGAGCATCTTTTCCTCCAGGAGCACTACACAAATCTAAAATCATGGCGTCTTCATCTGGATCAAGAACCTCAGCAACCATTTGACTAGATATATCTTGAATAGTGATTTTCCCCTCTTCAAACAAAGGATGATGTAACATATTTTGTTCAACTTGTAATCCATTTTGAACCAATGGATGATCAAAATAAATAATTCCCTCTTGATCCAATATATTTTTAACATCTTTTTTCGTCGTTTTTAAGGTATTGATGCGAATAGCATTTTTTTGCTCTTTAGAAAACGCCAAAAAAATTGCTTGCAAAGTTGAAACGTCATAATCTTTTAATAAGTAGGCAACTAGCCATGCAGGAACACTAAACTCAATCGATAAACGGGTCATGTCATCCATTCCTTCAAATCCTCTGCGGGGAGTTCGAAGAAAATTTCGTAACACAGCATTAATAAAAGACCCAATCGCTCGGTCGCGATTATTAGCAATCTCCACCGCTTCATTAACAACAATCGCGTTGGGAATATTCAAAAAGACCAATTGATACACACTCATGATAAGTAAAATATGAATCCATATTTTTTGCTTTTTCTTTAAAAACGGTTCGATATAATATTCTAATGTCATTTTATTTTCAACAGTACCCAGAACAATCTTAGTAATCAAAGCCTTCTCTTTGTCTTCTAATACATATTTATGAAAAGTCTCGTTGATAACAATATTAGAAAAGCCCCCTTTATATAATATCCGTTCAATTGCATCCATAGCAATTCGTCTAGGATTCATAAAGAGCTCCTAAAAATATATCTAAATCACGTCCTGATAAAACCAAATCTCCAATGGCTCCATGTTTTGTATCATTTAAAGCATGAAAGTCATTACCAGCGGTAATAAAAATCCCATGGTCTTTGGCCATTTGTCGATAAAGACCTTCTTGATCTTGGCTTCGCGGATAGATAGCTTCAAGTCCATCTACTCCGAGTTTGATAATAGTGACTGGATCATTCTTTTTTAGATTCATAGGATGAGCAAGCACTGCGAGTCCACCACATTGATGAATTAAATCAATTCCCTTTTGAGTAGATACTTTAGTAGAGGGAATGTAGGCAGGACAATCATCTCCCAAATATTTAGTAAACACTTCTTTATGATCACCAGCAAGTTGTTGATTAATCATTTCCCGAGCAATAGAACCCCGAGTAATACTATTTAATTTCTTTAAAAAAGCAGGATTCAAATGAAGTCCATGCATCACTTTCAAGTTCTCAATCATTCGATATGCACGATCTTCCCGTTTTTGAATTTGCTTGTCTAAAAAGGGTTGCAAAGATTCTACCTGTTTCCAATTATTAAAAAAGCCTAGAATATGAACACTTTCATCATTAAGATAAGTTGATAATTCAATTCCAATAATAATTTTTAATCGTGTGGGAATTGCACAAGCAACTCGACTTCCAGCAAACGTATCATGATCTGTAATACTCAAATAATCTAAGCCTCGTTGAGAAGCATACGTCAATACTTCTTGAACCGTGAATTTGCCATCGGAAAACGTAGTATGACAATGTAAATCTGCTTTCATAAAGACCTCCTAATTTTTTTGTTGAGTACTTCTTTCTAAATTCATCATTAAAATCAAATATCGCAATTCGAACTGATCAAATACTTGTCGGAAATTTATACAATGGGCTAAATTAACATCTACAGCACTTTTCATTACAAATTTAACACGATTATATAATTCAATCCATTCTGGAAACGATAATGTAATCACCACATCACTTTTTATAAAGTAATGGGATGGATAGGCCTTGATATAACGGAGATTTT
>JBAYFA010000175.1:0-2944 GCA_041667425.1 Bacilli bacterium | reverse complement strand
ATTTTCGCAGTGGTGCGATTGGAAGAATTAGTTTGGATCGGGTATCTCATGAATGATTTATATCAATATGAACATGATTTATGGGCAAAGGGATATCGTCATATTGTTGGAACAGATGAAGTAGGGCGAGGCCCAATGGCAGGTCCGCTGGTAGCAGCAGCGGTTATTCTTCCAACTGATTATCTCATTATCGGCATTAATGATTCAAAAAAATTGTCTCCTAAAAAACGAGACCTATTGTTTGATGAAATTATGAAGCATGCCATTGAAGTTCAAGTGTCGTTTATCGATGTAGAAGAGGTTGATCGCATTAATGTTTATCAAGCTAGTAAAAAAGCGATGATGAATTCTATTCATGCGATGAAGACGACTATTAATTATGTGTTAACAGATGCGATGCCTCTTGAATTATCAATTCCTTGTCAGTCAATCATCAAAGGAGATAGCAAGAGTGCTAGTATTGCCGCGGCATCGATTATTGCAAAAGTATTGCGTGATCGCGAAATGTGTCGACTTCATCAAATATTTCCAATGTATGGGTTTGATCGTCACAAGGGATATGTCACTAAAGATCATTTACAAGCCATTTCAACCTATGGAGTGACGTCTCATCATCGAAAATCGTTTGCTCCCGTACAAATAGTCTTACAAAAGCAAGAATCACATTGTAATTAAAAGGGGTAATTTCCCTTTTTTTGTTTGATTTTAATAAAATAGTATTTATATCTTTTTATTTGACTTATTGCAATTTTCATACTATAATAAAATACATAAAAATTTATTTTTAAAAAGGAGACTTCTATGCCAAAATATCTTGTTATTGTTGAATCACCTGCTAAATCAAAAACAATTGAAAAGTATTTAGGGGAAGACTACGTGGTCACATCCAGTAAGGGTCATATCCGTGATTTAACTACTAGAGGGTATGGAGGATTTGGAGTTGACATTGAAGACGAATTTAAACCAATGTATAAAGTATTGAAAGATAAAAAAACATTGGTTAAAGATTTAAAAAAAGAAATTAAATTGTATCAAAAAGTTTTTCTCGCTACTGACCCTGATCGTGAAGGCGAGGCAATTAGTTGGCATTTATATGAAACGCTTGATTTGAGTACTATGCCATATGAGCGTATTGTGCTTCATGAAATCACTAAAAATGCAGTGTTGTCTGCGTTTGATCATGGACGTAATATTGATATGGATTTGGTGAAATCTCAAGAATCAAGACGTATATTGGATCGAATCATTGGATTTAGTTTATCCAAGTTATTGCAAAGAAAAATTGGCTCTAAATCTGCTGGACGTGTCCAATCAGTTGCTTTAAAACTGATTGTTGATCGTGAAAAAGAAGTTCAAGCGTTTATACCAGAAGAATATTGGGAAGTGTTTTTTGAATTTACACAAAAGAGCCATTCAATTAAAGCTCAATTAACTCGTTATCATGATCAAAAAGTCAAATTAACATCACAAGAAGAGGTTGATAGTGTCTTAAGTCAACTCGTGAAATCATATGAAGTTGTTGAAATTAATAAGAAGAATCGTGAAAAATCGTCTAAATCTCCTTTTATTACGTCGACTCTTCAACAAGAATCATCTTCTAAATATAATTATTCAGCAAAAAAAACAATGATTATTGCGCAACGATTGTACGAAGGGATTGAACTGGATAATGAACGGGTTGGATTAATCACATATATGAGAACGGATAGCACTCGGTTGGCTAATGAATTTATTAGCAGTGCCAAGGAATTGATCACTACGACTTATGGAGAAAAGTATTATCTTGGATATAAAGATTCAAGTAAACCATCAAAAAACATTCAAGATGCCCATGAAGCGATTCGTCCGTCTAGTCTTGCGTATACTCCTGAACGTGTCAAACCTTATTTATCTAGTGAAGAATATAAAATTTACTCGATTATTTTTGCGCGTGCAGTTGCTAGTATGATGAGCAATGCGTTAATTGAAGATGAACAAGTCATCATTGAAAATAATGGATATCAATTTGTTGCCAGTGGCGAAAAAATAATTTTTGATGGATTTTTAAAAGCCTATAAAGATACAGATCAAACTACGCCCAAAGGATTGCCATCCATTCAATTACATGAGGTTATTGATGATGGAAAGATTGAAACTGAACAAAAGTTTACCAATCCTCCATTGAGATATTCAGAAGCTCGTTTAATTAAGAAAATGGAAGAATTGGGAATTGGACGACCTTCTACTTATGCTGTAACTATGGACACCCTAAAATTACGTAATTATATTCAACAAGAGAAAAAGATGTTCATTCCTACTAAGCAAGGTATTTTAACTTCTGAAAAACTCAATGAGTTTTTTGAGGATATCATTAATATTAAATATACGGCTGCGATGGAAGAAACATTGGATGGTATTGCTGAAGGGGTTCGTTTGTGGAGTAAAGAATTGGCTGATTTTTACGGTCGATTTAAACCATTAGTAGAATATGCTGAAACAAATATGGAAAAAATATATCCTGTTTTTTTGGAAGAACTTTGTCCTGAATGTGGAAGTCCTTTGGTTATTCGCCATGGTCGATTTGGAGAATTTGTTGCCTGTAGTGGATTTCCTAAATGTCGATATATTAAAAAAGAAGAAAAAGAAGAACCGATATCAACGGGCATTAAATGTCCTAATTGTGAGGTGGGAATGTTGGTGGAGCGGACGAGCAAAAGAGGTCGTCAAAAAGGAAAACTCTTTTATGCTTGCGATCAATACCCAACATGTAAGACTACTTATAGTAGTCTTGAAGAGATTGAGAAAAGCAAATCAATTACAACTGATAATATCGACCTCAAAGATTGAGGTTGATATTTTTCTTTAGAAATTCAAATATACAACTATTTGCTTTTTAACATAAAAATAGATATAATGTAGATAATAGAGGAAATACAATCATGAAAAATACAAAGCGAAATGCCTT
>JBAYFA010000174.1:0-2969 GCA_041667425.1 Bacilli bacterium | reverse complement strand
TAAGTCGTAATTGCGTTGATGTACACCATTACCGGTATTACCTTCAATGGTATAAACTCGTGTTTCATCGCATGTAACGACAATTCCAGTATGAGATGCTCCATCACTCGCAAAAAAGATGATGTCTCCTGCTTTTGGGATATAGTTTTCTTTAAATTGAAATAATTCATGTTGTTGAAACCAAATCATGCCATACGAAACGCTAGAATATTTTGGAATGATATCAATTCCGATTCCTGCCTGATTGCTACACCAAGATACAAAAATCGCACACCATGCAACATTAGGATATTCAAACCATTCACCGAATTTGTTTGTATTGTTGTATCCTTCAACATAGCCTTCTTCGCTGAGCCCTGCGGCAATGAGTCTTTCTGAATAATTAACATTGGGGGTTCCTTCAACGGTGACCGTTAGGGTTCCACGAATATTTTGATCGTCTTTAGAAATAACATATATTTTTGCAATTCCTGGTTTAATTCCGAAGACTGTACCAATGTCAGTGATACCAACAATGGTAGAATCAGATGATTGATATCGGTAATGATATGGGTCAAGTTGGCCTAAAATCTCAATATTTAGTATTTCTCCCGCTTGAACTACCCCTGTTCCATTGATTGCCTTTACATATAATGGACCTGTTATTGGTTCTGTTGTTGGATTGGTGGAGATATTTGTATTACTTATGATGATTGTTAAAGCTGCTGTGACCAATTCATTGGTTTTTAAGGTAATGGTGATGGTACAAGATCCTTCTTGTAGAGCCTTCACCTGATAATAATTATTTAATTGAAGAATAGTAGGATCTGATAATGTCCAATTAAATAGTTCTGGATCATGATGGGTTGAATCATCAATTAATAGTTGAACTTCATCTCCAATTTCAAGTAAATTAGACGATGTATAAAGGGTTGGTAAGGCAGGTATAATAGAAAGCATTAATGATCCTGTAATTGTTGGATCATTTTTATGTGTCACAGAAATGGTAACCGTTCCTGGAGATAATGCATTTACTACATAAAATTCATTCAAAGATACAAGTGGTTTATCTATTGTCCATACAAACTCTTCGGGATCTGTGAAATTAAGAATCATAATTTTTAATGATTTTCCAACTTCTAAAATGGTTGAAGTCATGAATAAATGAGCTCTTACGGGTGTAACGGTGACTTCTAATGTGGCAGATTGATCTTCCCAAGTGATTGTTAGTGTGGTAGATCCAATGTCTTGTGCATAAATAGTCATTCCTTCTATTTGAATAATGTCCACTTCTGAAGACGTGATAACGAGTTCTTCAATCTTTAGATTTTTTAAAGTCACAGGGAGAAAAGTTGATTCACCTATTTCAATTGTTAACTGATTAATTGATAGTGAAAAACTTGATGAGGCAGTACAGCCGACTAGGAGAAGCATTAGGCACATTAAGATAGTAATAGTTATTTTTTTCATAAAAGTCCTTTTCTAATGAGTGGTATTATTCTAATTCGAGATGTTTAGATATCATTTTTTCACTAAAGATAAAAATTCCAATAATGAAAACTATTTCTAAAAACATGGAGTTAAAGTTAATAATAGGAAGTCCTTCAGGACCCATTATTCCTGTAAATAAGGAATAAAGAGTAGTAGATCGAGCGATTGTCCATGTTCCGCCTATATAATATAGAGTAAATGGTATGATAATAACAAATTGCTCAATCCACGATAGGACATTAGTCAATATGTAATATAAAATTACTCCAATAAGTAGTTTTTTCTTTTTCATTTTACCTGTATTGACAATGGTTAAAACTCCAAGTATGGTAATTAAAAATAAAATTGAGCTAATAAAGAAACTGAAAAGAAGAACTAGTAAGGGAAGAATATTTGCGGATGCAAATTCGCTAATATCGAAATAGATAAAATCAAGTCCTATATCAGCTCCACCAATGGTAATAGCGCCCATGATTACCAAACTGATTATCATAACGAGGGCAGTTCCGATAATCCAAATGACATTGACGAATACTTTACTAAAGAGGAGTTGTCGAGTTGTTACAGGCAATGTGAAGGATAGATAACCTTCATTGGTAAATAATTTTTTATTTAATGACCGAATAATGGTCATAAAAACCAATATGATTTGTCCGACATATAGCAATAATAAGGAGGTTAATCCCATTGTTTGAAAAAGAATCGACGATCCAATCCTAATAAGAATGGCCACAAAAACTGTAATGATCAGAACCGCTCCATTAGCGATAACCATTTCTAACCAAGAAGATTTGAATTCATGCTTAATTAATTTTTTTAGCATCGAAAGTCCTCCTTGAATAATAATTCAATGGATTTTTGGGTTTTTTCTCGAATTATTTCAACATCACCATATCGAGTAACAGTCCCATTTTTTAAAAAGACTATATAATCTAAAATCTTTTCTACATCATAAATAAGGTGGGTTGATATAATAACTGTTGCCTCTTTATTATAATTTTCAAGAATCAATTCAAATATGAGGTCACGAGCAGCTGGATCAACCCCAGCAATGGGTTCATCGAATAAATAAAGTTGGGCATTTCGTGATAGGACTAGAATTAGTTGTAGTTTTTCTTTGGTGCCTTTTGACATAGCACGAAACTTCATAAAAGGATTAATTTGAAGTTTGTTGATGAGCTTCATTGCTTTTTTATCATTGAAATCGGCATAGAAGTCTTTATAAAAATCAATTGACATTTGGGCAGTCCATGTTTCTGGAATAAAGTTTCGATCAGGTAAATAAGAAATCATCGCTTTTGTTTGAGCACTAGGCCGACATCCATTGATGGTAATAGTGCCTTCATAAACGTTTAATAAATTTGCTAGCAACTTAATAAAGGTCGTCTTTCCACACCCGTTTGGGCCCAGTAATCCTACAATTTTACCTTTGTATAAATCAATGCTCATTTGATTTAAAGCAATATTATCTCCATACCGTTTGGTCAGGTTTTCAACAT
>JBAYFA010000173.1:0-2971 GCA_041667425.1 Bacilli bacterium | reverse complement strand
TGAATAGAATCTGGATTTTTTTATAATTGACTAATTTTCATTTATACTATGTAAAGATAGAACAAGATTTACCATTTATTCATCACTTTTTCAGCAAATCCTAATGCATGGTCTAATTGAATCGATTTTTCTTTACACACCAACGTTCCTTTAAAATATCCAAACACTTGATGTTGATTTGATGCAATTATTCCCAATGACGTATGAGAATGACGATCTAAGATTGGTTGAAAAATCAAATCAACTGCCCCATCATTAGAAGTCATCGTCCAAGGAGACATAAAGTCATCCGTTTCTTTAGTGGTATGAGGAATATTAAAAAACACTTGATCAATTTTGGTCCCAATCCCATTCAAAAAGAGCATGTTTTCAGAAGCAGCACTGGTATCACCAAACCCATATCCCAAATTAAATCCAACCAAATCAGATCCTATTTTAGTAGATAGACTAGACCAATACCACGTATTATGATAGGTCCATACCCCTCGTCCCCAATCAAGAACCCCCAACGTTTTCGAAAAGTCATACGACTTGGTTCCGATTTTTACAAATCCCGATCCTTTTAAACAATTGATTTTTTGATTATAATAAAAATATTTAGATTTATGAAAAGGCGTAACAATGACCATTGAATCCGTGGATGGATTAATTAAATCAATCGCACATTCAAAAGCTTCCTTCCCAGTAAACTGAGGAATTCGACACGTTAGATGCCGCTTTGTCCCATCATTTTCAAAAACAATATCGATATCTTTGCGATGGACCTCCACATTTCCTATTTGTGAGGTTGAAGGAAGTTTTAATTTTCCCCTTGTAAATAAAAGCATGATATTTTTGGTAAATTCCACACGTTCTTTAAAATCAAAGAATGTAACCCCAATCAGTCCCATATAAGAATTATCAGCAATAGTAAGTGCAACCCCATAGCGATTATTACCAATATAATAATAATCCCATTCTTTAATTCGTGATTTAGGTGCTTTAATGTCACTTCGCTGATACTCTTTTACCAAATCAAATGCATAACCGGCTTCATGCACATTTCCAAATTCATTCAATAGTTTTCCATTTGATAATTTTTTTTGCATGGTTTCACCTCAAATTTGATTTTAACATACTATGAGTATAATTACAAGCAAAAGGCCGATAAAAAAACATTATGCAATAAGCATAATGCCTTTTTTTTATAATTCTAACTTAATATTAGTATATTTCGGATCCTTAGCAGCCTCATCTTCACTTAATATTTGCGCAACCCGAGTCGAAGCAGACGCCGCAATTGCCCCAACAATGTCATCTAAAAATGTATGACATGCTTTTCCGTCTTTTCCAGCATCATTTAATTTTTTAACAATTCCTGGCTTGTTGACATCAATATCCCCAAAGTTAGTTTGACCAATGGTGCCATAATTACTGGCAACAGCCAATCCAATGACCTCATCAACACCAAACATTCCAAGGTCAGCCAACATAATTTCTTGAATAGGAGACCGAAACAATCCTTTTTCGGTCATACAATCAATTTCAATCCCCAATTGAACGATATGAAAAACATCGCGAAGCGATAAGATTTTTTCAACACTTTCAATACAAGTTCGCATAGAGACATTGTCATTATATCGTGATTGCTGTTTAAATGATATGTCTGCAATAGATTGGATAGTGACTCCACGCTCTAATAAACGATCACGATTTAATTGGTACATTTCTTCTCGAGAAAAATAAATTTTTGGTTTCATTGAATTCTCCTATTTTTTATAATAATATTTTTACCTTTTCCATTTAAAAACGCCTCAACAGTCATGAATGAACGTCCTTCAGGCTTAATATGTGTAAAAGTCAAAGCACTAGCTTCCCCACAAGCAATGGTAAACGTATGATTAGTCACCTCAATAATGGTTCCAGGTTGATTCTGATGAGGAAAAGAGGCAACTTGGGCACCATAAACTTTATAGATGACCCCATCAAGAGTAAAATAAGCTCCAGGTTGGTTACATAATCCTCGCATTTGATTACATAAAGACGTCGCTGAAGTTTGAAAATTAATGCATTCATCCGCTTTAGTCAAATTATACGCAAAAGTCGCTTGGTCCTCTTGCTGAGGAATAGGAACAAGGGTATGGTGCTCAATCGCACGAATAACAGGCAAAATCATTTGCACCCCTAATAATGATAATTTGTGAAACAAAGAATCCGCATTATCCTCAGGAAGAATTGGAATAACTTCTTGTGCTAAAATAGCTCCTGAATCCATTTTTTTCTCCATATACATTATGGTGATCCCCGTTTGTGTCTCTCCATTCATGAGCGCACGTTGAATAGGCGCTCCTCCTCGATATTTCGGAAGTAAAGATGCATGAACATTGATTGAGCGATATAGTGGATGAGAAAGAACTCTATTACCAATGAATTGCCCATAAGCAGCGGTGACAATAAGATCACACGGTGTCGATAAAATGGGGTCTTCTTCTTGACGAATATTGACTGGTTGAAAAACCGGCAATTGAAGAAGAAGAGCTTGTTCTTTGACTGGACTCATGGTTAATGTTTGCTTGCGACCCACTAATTTATCGGGTTGAGTGACCACTAATACTATCTCATGTTGCTCATGTATTTTTTTAAGAATACGTGCTCCAAAATCGGGAGTTCCCATAAATATAATTTTCATACATCACATTCCTTTCGGATATCGTTGAAAGCTTACCCTTAAATCAGGATCTTTGAAATGTTTCAATGCATCGCGAAATACTTTTCGAACTGTTTCATATTGATTGTGTTTAATTAAGATTTTTACCCCTCGCGCCCGGTAGTCATAACTCGGTCCTAAAATCACGGTTCCTGGAATATGCTGGGCTGCTTTGCGGAAATAGTATCCAAAATGAAAATTTTCTTTAGATCCACTCATAATAATCCGATTAATTTCAACAAAGGGATTATAATTCATGAGTTCACGATTTTTAATCTCTAATTG
>JBAYFA010000172.1:0-2975 GCA_041667425.1 Bacilli bacterium | reverse complement strand
ATCGAAAAGAATCACTCCATTAAAAGGTGCTTTTATACTATAATATAAGTGCAATAAAAGGTGAAGTGTGAGGATCATTAATCCAAATACTTCACCTTTTATTATGAATTGGTTTATTTCTTCTTGCTATTTTGGAAAAGAAAATGTACGTGGGGAATAAATATCAGATGTGATCATATCGACACCTAAATCGATGAGTTCTTTGGCAATTAGGTTATCGTTTACTGTATAAGAGTTAACGAGTAACTGATGATCATGCATCAGAGCAATGATTTCAGGTGTTAATTTTTGAGCTAAGGCATCGATACTAAATCCATGATCAACGCACCATTTGGCCATTTCAATAGTGGTTGTTTTTGATCCCGTGAGTAATTGAATGGTCGCATCAGAATTGGTATTTTTGATTGCCACTAAGACCTCACGCATAGATGACATGAAAATAGATTGATCAAACATATTGTGTTTGTTGACTAATGCAAGTAGTCCAGGTACCCCAGAGGTATCGTTCGGGTTCAAACCTTTGGTCCATTTGAGTTCAATGATGGCTCCAATTTGATAGGACTTACAAATGGTAAGGTATTCTTCTAGACTGGCTAGATGAAATCCCCGATAAAGTGATTCATTAAAACGGCCTTGCAATTCAAATGCTTTTAACTCTGTCCAGGGGTAGGATGACATTAATTTGCCAATTAGATTTGGATCCGTAAACAAATAATCTAAAAACACATCATCATGACTAATATAATATACATCATCGATTGAGATTCGCACATCACATTCAAGAGCAAAGCAACCTTGCTTGGCACCTTCTATGAATGCGGGAACAGTGTTTTGGGCAAAGGGACCACGAAATCCGCGATGACCAACCCATTTAATCATTGGGTTGACCTAACAAATTAGTGGTAATCATGTCAACTCCCATTTCATAGAGTTGGGTAGCAGTGGTTGAATCATCGACGGTATAAGCATTCACGTATAATCCTCCAGCATGAACAATGTCAATAATTTCCTTAGTAAGAAGATTATTCGCAGCATCTAAAGATAGGCGGTTTTCAACACACCAATGAGCAGTCGCAACGCTTGTTGAAGAAGATCCAGATAAAAATTGAAGTTGTGCATCAGGATAATTTGTACGCAAATAATTAAGACAAGCTGTCATTGAAGTCATAAAGATGGCATGGTCATACATTCCACATTCTTTAACAAGGTCAACGAGTCCTCCTAATCGAGAGGTATTTGATGAATTAATACCATTGGTATATTTAAGTTCTAATACAGCTTTTACATTGTATTGTTTACAAACGTTGAGGTATTCTTCAACGGTTGCAAGAGTTGAGTAATATGTTTGTCCTTCATAGGTATCTTTAAGTTGTAAAGAAGAGAGTTCAGTCCAACTGTATCCTCCCATAAGTTTATTGTGATAAGAAGAGTCAACAAATAGATATGAAAGGAATACATCATCATGACAAATATAATAAACTCCGTCTGCAGAAACTCGAACATCACATTCAAGAGCGTAATAACCACGTTGTGCTCCACCGACATAGGCTTCAACTGTGTTTTGAACGAAGGGTCCAGCGGCTCCTTGATGACCGACCCAAGCCACAGTTGAGCGAGTTGATGTAACTGTGAGCTCAACGGTTGCAAGTTGGGCGCCTCGGGCTATTAGAATAGTGATTGTTCCATCGCTTTTACCAATGACAAAGCCTTCAGGTGAAACAGTAGCAATCGTTTCATCGGAAGAAGAATATGTGAGTTCGGAACAAGGAATATATCCAGTGGTAGTAGAACCATACACATTGGCAGATAAGCCCACTTGAATGGTTGCATCATCAATGACAGCTATGAGAGTTCCATCGCCGACGGTTTCTCCTGAGGCGGGTACTTTTACCCATTTAGCATATACTCGTATATTTCCAGTTGTCGTTTGCGTAATGGAGGTGGTACAAGCAGAATTAAGATACCATCCTAAAAAGTAATATCCATCATAAGTAATATGTTCTAGAGTAAGATTTTCATCAGCATAATAAGTAAGTGCTTCAGGAACGGGAATGTCTAAAGTTGCTTCATTATCATCATAAGTTAATGTATAGGCGATTTTTGAATAAACGGCGGTGAGAGAAAGATTCGTCACAACCGATGTCAAACTTTTATCCCATCCAGTGAAGACATATCCTTCTTTTGGAGAAATAGTAGGGGGAGTGGGAGTAACCCCGGTGGCAATCGTTTCCATTTTTAGAAGCGATCCATCTAGATCATAATAACGAAGGGTATTGTTAGCTGCATCAGTATCCCAGAACGCATAGAGATCAATCGATTCACTAATCCCTTCTACGGATGTTACTGGGGTACCTTTTCCGTTCGGATGAGTGTACCATCCAAGGAAATCTACTCCACTATAAGTTGGATTTGGGAGGGCTGTGGTATCTTCTACGGTAAAGGTGCGATTCTCAGGAAGGGTAACATTTCCAAAGGTTGTAACATCATACCGACTGAATTGATCAAAATAAGTAAATCCAGTGATTGTTGTTCCTTGGACCCATTGTTGGAACCGGAAAAAGATTTGAATTTTTCCTGCAGAAGTAGGGGTATAACTGCGATCATAGCCTGAATAGGAAGTGATTAATGCCTTTAAGAAATAACCATCCAATTCAATAAATTTTGAACGATAGGGTTCAGAATTTAGAAAATATCCATTGTTTACAACGGGAACGACTGGTTGATCATCACTTGATGGACGAACAATCGGGGCATAAATATAATTAGATAATGTTTTTTCGAATACATATTTATCGATTGTTTTTAAAGAAGTAACATCTGACCAAGTTGCGGTAGCTCCATTTTTTGTTAAGGAATAAGTGGAACCACTTAATGAGAGTTCAGGGATGTCTTCAACATGATTTTGTAACCATGTAAAGTAATCAGTATAAAAATCAGCAACAAATATTTCTTTGGTAGTCCATTGAGTGCTGCTT
>JBAYFA010000171.1:0-2982 GCA_041667425.1 Bacilli bacterium | reverse complement strand
CCTATGAAGACATTGGCCTTGCCAATCCAGGCATGGGTCCTAAAGTCAAAGCAGCTGGCGATATAGCTCTTGAACTAGGAATGCCAGAAGCAAAACTTCCTTTAAGTGTGGTAGTGGTTGAAATGGCTCTCTCACCCAAGTCTAATAGTGCCTTAATAGGAATTCTCGCCGCAATGAAAGATATTGAAGACGGGCATAGTGGAAATCTTCCACTCCATCTCAAAAATACTTACTCTTTTGATCCTCATCAAAAAACCTATTTGTATCCTCATGACTATCCAGGGGCATGGGTAAACCAACAATATCTTCCGGATAGTATCAAAGATGCAATCTATTACCAGCCAAAAACAACCAGCAAATATGAGCAAGCGTTAAAAGAACGCTATGATATTATTCAAAAAGAAAAGAAAAAACCGTCAAATTCATAATTTGACGGTTTTATTAATATATCGTAATATTTCTTCTTTCAAGACAGCAACAATTTGAGCTTGAGGAATCTTCCGAATCGCTTCACCTTTTTTAAACAGGATTGCCTCTTCTTTTCCTCCAGCAACACCGATATCAGCATCTTTGGCTTCTCCAGGTCCGTTAACTACACACCCCATCACCGCAACCTTTAGTGGAATACGTGGAAGCGTTTGAAGAAACGCTTCAATCTCTTTAGCGATGGGAATCATGTCATATTGCGTTCTCCCACAAGTCGGACAAGAAATAAGGGTCGGTTTCCAAAACATACTCAATGATGATAAAATTTCTTGAGCCGCCACGATTTCCTGAATCGGGTCATCCGTCAAAGACACACGTAGTGTATCTCCAATTCCTTGATTAAGTAGAATACCGAGTCCAACTGCGGATTTGATCGATCCAGCATAGAGAGTCCCCGCCTCAGTCACTCCAATATGAAGTGGATAAGGAAACTTTTGACTAGCCAGTTGATAAGCTTCAATCGTCATCGGAACATCTGACGCTTTTAAAGACAAAACAATATTGTGAAAAGATAACTCTTCTAAAATTCGAACATGTTTTTCAGCACTTTTAACCAATGCTATAGCAGTTCTACCGTATTGTTGATGAATATCATGGTCCAATGATCCCATATTCACCCCAATGCGAATAGGAACATTCTTAATTTGACATACATCAACAACCTGACGTATGCGATCAAGTGATCCGATATTTCCAGGATTAATGCGCAATTTATGAATTCCGGACTCCAAACTAATAAGAGCCAAACGATAATCAAAATGAATATCCGCTACCAGCGGAATATGAATAGCTTGAACAATGGGGCGAATCGCAAATGCGTCATCTTCATTGAGAACTGCTACACGAACAATATCACACCCTGCTCGTTCTAAAGCATGAATCTGGGCAATGGTCGCCGTTGTATCGCTCGTTTTGGTATTGGTCATGCTTTGAATGGCAATTTTATGTTGACCTCCAATCCAAACTGATCCAATTTGGACTTCACGAGTGAGTTTACGCATATTAAACACTGACCTTTTTCCGTTTATTTTTCTTTCGCTGCGGAGAGCGAATTCGTTTTTGACGCAAAATATTATAAATGGTACTACGAGATTGGACAAATCCGCGTTCTTCTTGCATGATTTTTGCAAATGCGGTGAAATTCATCCCCTTGTATTCAGTACGGTAAATATGAGCAAGTTCAACACGAATCTCATCATCATATGTATTAACCGGCTTATTGAAGCGATTTTTGTGAATAATTCCTTCATCTCCAAAATTTAAAACAGCGCGTTTTAAATTACGAATTTGACGAGTCGTCACTCCTAATTTTTTTGCAGCGATTGGACCATTAATTTGTTTGTTGATTAATCGTTTTATCCATCTTAATTTTTTTCTTTCGTCTTTTGATAGTTTAACTGGTTTTACAACCTCTTCTATCACAATTGGATTAATTTCCATTGTCATTCCTCCATCTATGTTATTTAGTAATTATTTCCTTTTTATTTTAGCATATTTTATGCTTTTTATCAAGCAAAAAAAGCTAAAGATGACTATAATTTGTATTTTACAAACCAACTCATCTAAACTATGTGACTATCTTGCTTAATCTATATGGTTTTATATGCAAAATGTAGATTTTACTTGCATATATTTGTCTTCTATAGTATAATAATTAAGGAATTTAGATAGTGTTAGGAGGAATTGGCGATGCGTATAACTTTCTTAATGAAATGCAGCGTTTGTGGAGAGGAAAATTATTTGACTGAAAAGAACAAAAAAAACACTCCAGACCGTATTGAGCAAATGAAATTTTGTCCAAAATGTCGTAAACAAACTCTTCATAAAGAGAAAACAAAGAAATAATCCTAAATAAAAATAAATCTCGACAACTTGTAGTTATCTGCAAGTTGTCGAGTTTTTATTTTTGACAGATAAGATGAATGAGATTCGGATTAAATCGACGCTCTTTAATCATTTCAATCTCAAATCTATAAGGAGGAAAAGATTGATCTCCTACTTGTACATAGGGCGTTTCTAATATTTTAGGAATGTCTTCAAACCGAGAATCCCACGCAATAGTAGCTAAGGCCTCAAAGCCAATCGTTCCAAATCCAATATTTTCATGCCGGTCCTTTTTAGCACCTTGTGGATTTTTACTATCATTGACGTGAATCACTAATAATTTTGAAAAGCCAATGAGGCGATTAAACGTTTCTAACACCGCTTCGGGATGACTACCTACCTCATAACCCGCATCAGAAATGTGACAAGTATCTAAACAGACTCCAATCCGTACAGAATCAAGGGCATCAATGATAGTCTTAAGGTGTGAGAATTCATAACACACTTCACTTCCCTTACCTGCCATTGTTTCTAACGCTAAGCGTACAGCCGTATCAGCAGTATTATCTAAGATTTCTTGCAAACTTTGAATAACTCTTCCTAATCCGACGTCTAACCCTTGATCAAGGGCTGCTCCGGGATGAATGACAATGATATTGGCGCCAATGGCCT
>JBAYFA010000170.1:0-2994 GCA_041667425.1 Bacilli bacterium | reverse complement strand
TTATTCGTCATAATAGAACACCGCCTTTGAGAGCAACCATAATACTAAGGCCACAATAATCATACTGATTAAACAAAATACCCACGACATAGCTGCATTGACTCCAAAATCAGTAAGTCGTCCTAACGTCGCTGAATCAATTTTATCGGTAGTATTATATACCGCAATAAAAGTGACCAGAGGTGAGGTTAAGAAAGAATCAACGATGGTATACACAGCAGCCGTTAACATCATCGGTGACACCATTGGAAATGTAATTTTCCAAAACATTTCATATTGAGTTGCTCCTTCAATTTTAGCAGCTTCATAAAGGTGTTTTGGAACCGATTGAATGGCTGATAAGAAAATTAAGATTTGCACACCCGAATAAGAAATAATGTCGTAGATTTTTGCCGATGCATTTCCTAAGAAGGTAACACCTCCAAGGGGAATGTTGGCATTTAATAAGAAATCTTCAAAACTGAACATTTGCGAAAAGAGATCACTTGTTGTCGCTTGAATAGTTTGTTCAAGCGCAGTCGCCGAAGTCATCGCTAAATCAATAGCTTGCGAGTTAAATATAACAGGCATAAAGAAGACTGCACGAACAAAGGCTCTTCCTTTAAATTTTGAATTTAATACAACAGCAACAAGTAAACTGAAAATTAAGATGATAGGAATATCAGATACAATATCAATGATAGCTTCAACTAAAATCTCAGTAAATGACCCCGCAGATGTCGCAGCTTCAGTAAATGCATAAATATAATTTTTAAACCCTACAAATTCTAATTTAATTCCTTGATCAATGATAACATTGTTAAAACTATAACGAATAGACACAAAGAGTGGAATTAAAAAGAAATATATCATCCCAACGAGAAGAGGGAGTACAAAGATTGCACCCCATATTTTCTTTCTTTGACGATAAGGGATTACTTTTACAAGGTAATTAGGAATATAATGTAAAATACGAGCAATAGCTTGAAACACTTTGGTGGTAGCAATTTTTTCAAAAAATCGATGGATGGCGCTTAAAACTTTTGTAAAGAATGTGACAATACTCGTCACGATATTGTGAAAGAATTTTTTCATTCATTAGCCTCCTATCGAAATATAATCATATGGATTAATGACTGTAGTTCCATATGTGTATGCACGATTACTACTGTTGACGACAAGAATGACTCCATTGGAATAAGTAACTTTCGCAATGTCTTTCGCAAGCCGTTCATGATTAATCAATCGTCCTTCGTGAATTTTAGTGGCATTGATGCGATTATTGAAATCAATAATCGTATCTTCCCAGTTTTCATAATAAGTTTGAAAATATTGAGTATAGTCAGTTTCAAGCAAAACATTTGGGTTTTCATATGATAATTGGAAATATAAATTAGATCCAGTCTCTAATGCTTTTACAAAATAATAATTTGCACTACGATTACTAGCTCCATTAACAAGTTCAGTAGAATAATCAAATAATCCACTTACAACTAATTGATAGAACGGAATGGTTTGATCAAAGATTCCATAAGTACTTGAAGTAACGGGAACATTAATAGCAGTATCAACATATTGAAAAGCATAATCATATGGTGTTGATAATTGAATATAATCCATCTTATTTTGCATATCAGCCAAGGTAGCCATTTGATAACGATTGCTATCATAACCATAAATTTCTTGATTCTTACTATAATCTCCGACCTTCATGTTTCCTAAATCTGACAAGTAAGCACCAGTAATTCCAAATTTGCTATAAGAAGCAAATAGCCGTGAAGCAACTGATTGATAATAAGAAGGACTAATGTAATAAGTCGGAGCTAAATCTTTATCTTCATAAAGAGTAGCAAGATTAAATGGGTATTGTATTGCATAATTATTTCCAACACTTTTGGTAGTATATTTGATATTTCCGAATGGATAATCATATCCTTTTGAAGAAGCGATATAAAGTTCTGGATAAAATGCAATGTTATTATCATTTAAATAATTTGATAAATTGATAAGGCCCTTTTTACCCCCTAAAACAGTAGAGGCTTGCAAATTGGCGGTTGTCTCATATTCAAATTCTTTAGACGTCCAAGATGAATAACTGACACTCAAATTATTAACTCCCGCGTCAATCAAATCAGAAATAATAGTCTTCGCTTGACTAAATGTAGTAAGACTATCAGGTTTCATATATTTAATACCTAATATCATTGCATATCGTTCAAAAGCACCCAAGAAATTAATGTTAGTTAAGTTAGTAGTTGTCGTATCTTTAGGTGTTAAGTCATATTTGTCAATGAGATATTCACGATACTTATTGGCCACACCAATATAACTAAGTTCTGTATTTTCTAAGAAAATAAAATTATACACGACATCATTGGGAGCCAGCGTTTTAGACCATTTAGGGAACTTCACAGAATTCCATCCAGTTCCTGCGGTAACAAATTCATTTTCACGAATACTCGTGGTGTAATAAATTGTATTATATAAGTTACTTCCTCGAGGAATATCAGCTGTGAGTTTTGATTGTGGCGCACCTTTTTCAACAACGGTCATAATCCCTTTCCCTGCTGTCGAATCAATGAATCCAAACATTCCAAACATCAAATCTTGAACATCTTCAACAGATCGATCAAGCGTAAATGCTTTATCAAGTCCATACACAGATTTGTTATATCCAGAATAATTAAGTTCAGCTTTTCCATTATTAAAATTAATAATGGCCCCCGACCCGTCAGGAATGACCATCATTCCTTCACCCGTCACATCATAAGAAGTCGTCATTTCTTTTAAGAATTGAACATTCGTCATAATATAATCATGATCATAGATCGGATCTAAATTTTTATGGTCCGCATCACGGAGTGATTCTGATAATACCGTTGCTTCGAGTCCATTTTCAGTCAATTTTAATTGTAAACAAATTTGGAATCGTTGCAAAGTAGTTGATGTTTCAATTTCAAAAATTGCATTATCGGCAGCCACTTGTTCTAATGTATACAAAGCTTGAACCGGTGT
>JBAYFA010000169.1:0-3000 GCA_041667425.1 Bacilli bacterium | reverse complement strand
TTGATAATTTCATTATAAAACGCAGTCCCTACTTCTGATTCAGTATCCTTTAAAAATTCAATTTGTCCTTCTAAAATATGGTCAACATCTTCTTTGGATAAATCCAAAGATGTCTTTGAGGTCATTTGTTCATACTTTGATTTCTTTTCTAGTTTAAAACATGAGGTGTCATGATTATAATATCGAATTCGATACTTATATCGAAAAGCATCTCCATCGACTTTTTGTTTCAAAGCACTATTTTGTATATCATCAAAATATAAACTAGTAATAGTATAAGCCGCCTCTTGACAGCTTTGATCTCTTTTTAAAATCTTGTCAAATTTGTTCTTAAAGATTACATAATCAAAATAGTTGATCATATATTTGAGTTCATGTCTATCTATGTGCTGTTCTCTCATCATCAATTTTATCCTTTCTTTTACTTAAATATTACTCATAAATTGTTACAAAATTATAACAATAATTAAAATATGTGAAATTGTAATATATTTGTTACAATTTTAGTGTATAATTTAAATGTGTTAAGGAGGTGTTTTCATGAAACAAACAATATTAATTGCAGATGATGAGCAAAGACTTAGATTTTTGTTAAATGATTTCTTATCTAGCAAAGGATTTTTGATTTTGGAAGCATCCAATGGACAAGAGGCCCTAGACATATTTTATAAAAATCCCACTATTCATCTCGTCATTTTGGATGTCATGATGCCCATCATAGATGGTTGGGACACTTGCAAAAAAATAAGAGAACAATCGAATGTTCCAATTATTATACTTACCGCTAAAAACCAAGAAAAAGATGAACTCTATGGTTTTTATAATGGAGCAGATGAATTCATTAAAAAGCCATTTTCTTTAACGGTTTTACTCGCAAGAATCAAATCATTAATCAAAAGAACGATTCCAGTTGAAATTAATTATGAAAAAGGAATCATCACCATTGATCAAGAAAAACATATCGTCTTGGTGAATGGAATAAATATTTACTTAAGTAAAATTGAATTTCGATTGTTAAACTACTTTATTCAAAATGAGGAAAAAGTATTATCACGTAATCAAATATTAGATTTTGTGTGGGGATTCGATTATGATGGAATAGATCGAACCGTTGATACGCACATCAATCGATTACGAACTAAACTAGGGAAAGCTTCCGACTATATTTCAACAATCCGAGGATATGGATATAAGTTTGAGGTGATAGAATGACCTCAATTCGAAAAAAACTATTTCTTCAAATCGGTCTATTAAGCTTTTTGCTAATTATTTTAATGATTATTGCAAATACGCTGCTGCTTGAACCTTATTATATATCAAAACAAGGAAATACCTTAAAGGAACATTTTCAAACAATCAATGCGATTGACTCCTTGAATTATCAAACTAGTTTTAATACTTTCGCATCCATTGAAACGTCTTCTAACGTAGATATCTTAATTCTTGATACCAATGAAATACTTATTTATGGCTCGAGAAATTATCTTCAAAATCCTTTCAATACCCTTCCAAGACCTCCACTTGAAATTACTAAAACAATTTTTACTTCAGAAGCCTACGATGTTTTGATTGGAAATGATAGTAGCATTAATAAGAATTTTATTATTCTTTCAGGTACACTTGATAACGATTATCATCTCGAACTTAGAACCCCACTTGAATCTATTCGAACTAATATCATTATTACCAATAAATTTTTAATCTATATAGGCACTGTCATCTTATTATTAGCAATGGCTTTAACTTATATACTTTCAAACAATGTGGCAAAACCAATAAGAAATATTAATGACGTCACTAAAAAAATGAAAAATTTAGATTTTTCCACTAATTTATCAATCACATCTAAAGATGAAATTGGGGAATTATCTAAAAATATCAATAATCTTGCAGAAAGTTTATCCAATACCATTCATGATTTATATGAAAATAATAAAATATTAAAAAAAGAAATGCTAGCTAATAAAATGATGGCGACAAAAAGAAGAGAACTACTCAACAATGTATCACATGAATTAAAAACACCTTTATCTTTAATTCAAGGTTATGCCGAGGGTCTTTCCTTAAATATGACCAAGTCAAAATCAAAATCTGATTTCTACTGTAGTGTAATTATGGAAGAAACACTTAAAATGACTTCTTTAGTAGAGGAATTATTAGAATTAGATCAATCTGAATTTGGAGAGCATAAAAATAAATTTTGTGTTTTTGAAGTCAATGCTTTTGTTCAAAAAATATGTGATAAATATTCGAAAACAATAGAAGATTCTTCAATCACTTTTTCTCTTCAAAAAATAGATAATATCAATGTGTATTATAATATAGTATTAGCAGAAAGAGTCTTATCTAATTATCTTTCCAATGCCATTTGTTATGTCGATCAGAAAAAAACAATCTCAATCTCAATTAAAGATTTAGAAAAAACCATAAGAATTGAAATATATAACACGTGCGACCCTCTTGATAATTCAACTCTTGAAAAACTATGGGATAGTTTCTTCAAAGCTGATTCTTCAAGAACCCGATCCAACGGTGGCCACGGACTTGGTTTATCCATTGTGAAGGCCATTCAAGTATCCTTAGGATTTGAATATGGATGCAAATCTGTTGAATCTGGAATTATTTTCTGGTTTGATATGGGCAAAAATTTAAAACAGTAATCATTTCATTTTCAACATATTTTTAAACCTTACAAAAAGGCCAAAACAAGTATTCTTGTTTCGGCCTTTTTATTAAACAATTCATTGTTATACATATTTATTCTTTCAATCATTTACATAATTAAATTAAGGTCTTGGTGGTCTTGAAGGAGAACTGGAAGTAATATTGTAAGTATTCACAATCAATGACAATGTGATTGTTTTCAATAAGGTCGCTCCTTCTAACACAGCATCCTCATAATAACCATTCTCTATCGATCCAGTAATAGTTCCACCTAAATAAATAGAGTAATTAGAATTTTGAATCAATTCTGGTGAAATCATAATAATGGCTTGGTAT
>JBAYFA010000168.1:0-3007 GCA_041667425.1 Bacilli bacterium | reverse complement strand
GTCTTTGTACCAATTTGTTTGTTTCATAAAGTAGCCTCTTCTTATAGAAGTTTTCTTTCGTTAGTTTTATTATAAACGCGAAACAGTCATTAGAAAATAAAAAAATCCCCATTTCTGAGGAATTCTTAATGTGTTTGTTAAACAGCAGAAATACCAGTGTCAATAAAAAAGTAATTAAGTTAAACAGTGAAAATACCATTTTTTGTACGAAAGGCGCTAAAAGGCGCTCAACGAGACGTAAGTTTTTTGCTGACGATTTTCAAAATCGCATTTTTTGAGGTGACCACTGTCGTGAGAAGAGGTGTTTAAGCTATTTTTTTATTCCTATATTCATTTCTAATGTCACTAATAGAAATCAGTTGTCCGTTTCTTAAAACTGAAAAATAGTCAAATCCATTTTGTCTGCGTGAGGAATTCATCATTTCTCCAGCTATTTCATGCATTGAGGCAATCTTGCCGTTATATTCAAGCTTTCCATCAGATGAATGCAAAATTGCTTTTTGTCCATTTTTATGTATAAATTCTTCGCCAATAAGAAAGAAACCATTTTCCACCATTTCTTTGAATGAGACCTTCATAGGTTTGATATCAAAAACAGCATTTTCGACATCTCCAATATTGGGAACGACATTATCTAATCTAATCGCACCATATTTAACGTATTTTTCGTCCCTTTCAATCATTGTATAATGACGGCCACATTCTTTTGCAACAGCGCCAGTCGTCATAGTTCCGCCAAAAGGGTCAAGAACTAAATCGCCAGGATTGGTAAAAAGAGTAATGATTCTATGCAATAGTACTTCAGGTTTTTGTGTATTATGAAGCTTTTGATTTTCATCATCCTTTAAACGCTCTAGCCCAGAACAGACGGGAAATTCCCATATGGATCCCATTTGTTTACCGCCATTAAGATATTTTCCTGTCTTATAGTTAAAAGTAAATTTAGTTTTCTTGCTTTTAGATGCCCAAATTAAAGTTTCGTGGCTATTATTTAATCTGGTACCACCAAAATTAGGTGTTGGATTGCTTTTTTTCCAAATAATATCGTTAATCACCCAGTATCCAAGCTCTCTTAAAATAGAACCTATTTCGTAAATTGACTGCATGCCAGAAATAACGCATATTGTGCCATCATCTTTAAGTACTCTGCGAACTTGAGATAGCCATTCTCTTGTAAACTTCTTATATGCTTCCATTGAAGAAAATTTGTCCCAATCGTCATCACATCCATCAAATTCTTTTCCTTCGACACGGAAAAGTTTTTTCCCTTCTTCTATTTGCATAAAATATGGAGGATCAGCGAAACAAAAATCAAAACTTTTCTCAGGGAGTTTTGACATAGTTTCTATAGTATCACCAAGTAAAATTTCATCTTTATATTTCATATAATGTCTCCTTAACGTACTTTATACTATTACGATAAAAGCTCAATTTATCAAGACTTATTAGCTCTTATTTCTTTTGCTTTTGAAATGTTATTGCCTGAACCAAAAAGTTCGTTTCGCAATAAAACATATTTTTCGTTTGTAGATAACAGTTTATTCCAATAACTATATGGCAAGTTAACAAGCGCTTTCAAGATTTCTTCGCTTGATCCAAAATCAGGAATATCAACATCAACAGATGAATTGTCTTTCCTGTATTCTTTTAAAATAGAAACAAGCTCATTCCAGGCTTCTTTGCCGTTGTTCAAACTTTCAAAAAATGAACCACCATAGTAAAGATGAAGAGAACAGTTATCAAAATGTTCGTTATCCATTTCAGATTGATAATAGTTTTTGTTTTTAACTAATCCATCATCAACAAACCACATAGAAGCATCGATGTGTTGATTTGGATGTCTGGATTTTATCAATCGAATCTTTTTCTCAAAATTAGAATATTGGCCTCGTTTTTTTGTGCTGTCGTGGTCATCTCGAATTTTCATTTCTGCCATGAAAATAGTTTTGCCATCAGTAAAATATTGATCCACATTAAGAACATCTCCATTAGCATCTGCTCCGAGATTCTTATCAAAATTTGTATAACCTAATTTTGATATATACTCAGTGGAAATTTCTTCGATTAGGTCACCAAATTTAATCTCTTTGCTTTGCGTAACGTTTTGAATTAGTTTTGTTTTTGCGTTGGATAATCTAAAAAGGCCACAATAACGCGCAGGATTATCAATAACCGTCTTCACAAGTTCGAGATAAAAATCATCGCCTGATTGAATAGTATTTAAAAGTTTTTGGCAAAATTCATCATAAGTAATGAGCATAAAACACCTCTATAGCTAAAATAACTACTAAAGTATTTTATCACACCGCTATGCGTTTTAACAATCGAAGCAACCTATTCTTTTAGTGAATTTTCTATCAAAGCATCCATCGAGATACGGAACAAAACACAAAATCTGTATAGCGTTATTATCTGGGGTAATCGTAAGCCCTGTTCGTACTGATGTAAGGTGACACGATTAATACCTAATATTTCTGCAGTCTCAGTTGAATTTTTCATCGATGATGTTCGTATTCTTTTCATTAACTTGCCTAATGTTGTTGAGTCAATCCCTGCAAACGTTTTAATGTTTTTATCGGCGAAAACTCGAGACCACTTTTCATAGGCGGAATCAAGTGATGCCCAATACTCTTTTGGCAATAGTTCATCTGAGTTGTGATAACGAAAAAATCTGATTGCATTTTCTTCAAGATCAGTCAGTGTACACAAAAAGCCTTCATAGAGTTTTTCAATCCTTAAAGCTTCTGCATATTCAATAATATCTTCTTCATTAGTTATCAATTGCTGTCCGAATAAGCCGATTGAGCATCTAAGTCTTGAATAATCATGTTTGATAAAAGTTAAAAATCCCTGCTTACTCTTTCTTAAAGGAAGATACGTCTTTTGCTTCATACCATTCCATCACCCTATTAGATATATGGAATTTGTTAAGCTGTTTAGCAAGTTCTAAATAAATATAACGCGGATATTTATCTTTATCTTTCATGTCGATGAGTTGCAGATTTCG
>JBAYFA010000167.1:0-3007 GCA_041667425.1 Bacilli bacterium | reverse complement strand
AGAGAGCCATAAAAAAATTATGGCTTTTTACTTATCAAATGATTTCCTTTTCTTGAGAAATGCCTTTAATTACTTAAATAACCCCTTGAATAAAAAGCGTTTTTATAGTATAATTAATTAAGTATGTCTATACTGATTTTCATAATTCGATGGGAGTTCTTATGTATAAAATTTTTCCAAAGCCCCAAAAAATGATGACACGTGCTGGTCAATTTCGATTGGAAAGACGAACAGCTTATTTTGAAACGTTTGACGAACGGGTATTTCACGAACTTCATTCATTCACTCCTTTTTATTTAGGGGATGAAAAGGACAGTTCCATTCGCTTTTACACAAAATTAGAACTCGGCCCTCAAGCCTATGAAATTGAGGTTCAAGAACAAGCCATTTTGGTTTATGCGAGTAAAGCGGTGGGCTTTTTCTATGCAGTGATTACTTTAAAACAAATAATCATGCCTTTAATGGAGTGTGTGAGTATTGCTGATGAACCTGATTTAGCTATTCGTGGATATATGATGGATATTAGTCGTAATAAAGTACCAACGGTTGCGACGATTAAACAAGTCATAGATCTTATGAGTTTGTTAAAAATGAATCATTTTGAACTCTACGTTGAAGGGTTTTCTTATGAATATAAGTCATTTTCTCAATATTTAGAGAAAGATTCTTATATTTCAGTGGCTGAATATCAAGAGATTGAAGCATATGCTATGGATCGCTTTATCGATTTGGTACCCAATCAAAATGGATTTGGCCATATGGCAGAGTGGCTAAAACAAGATGAATTCAAAGAGTTGGCTGAATCCCCTGAAGGGATTTTCTTGTGGGGATCACATCGTGCACCATCGACTCTTAATCCTTTAGATCCACGGTCTTTTAAATTGATTCAAAAAATGTATCAAGATATGTTGCCTTATTCTAAATCTGCATATTTTAATATGAACTTTGATGAACCGTTTGAATTAGGTCGTGGACGTAGTCGAAGCGAAGTAGAAGCCAAAGGGCTTGCCAATGTATATATTGATTACACTCTTAAAGCGTATGATGAAATTAAAAAGAGTGGGAAAACACCTCTTATTTGGGGGGATGTCTTAATTCGTCATGATGATGCTCTTGCTCGTCTTCCCAAAGATATGATTTTTGTGGATTGGGGATATGATGCTCCTTATCGGTTTGATCAGCATTTGAAAAAATTAAAAGATGCAAACATTCCCTTTATGGCCGCTCCAGGAACGGCTAGTTGGTGTAGTTTCTTAGGCAGAACTTGGGATGCACTTGAAACTATTTCAAATGCTTGCTTGTATATTAAGCAATATCAAGGAGAAGGGATACTTTTGACGGATTGGGGAGACTTTGGTCATCTTCAATTCTTGCCGATTAGTCTAATTCCGCTTGCTTATGCAGGACTGATGAGTTATCGCACTGCTCCTGGAAATTATCGCGATTTGAAACAGTTTGCAAATCGGTATATTTTCCATGATGTAAAGAACATAATCGCCGATTGTTTATTGGATTTGGGAACTTATCATCAATTGGAAAATAACTATGTTGATAATGGTACTCATGCCTTTCATATATTGCTTTGGGCGACCTATGCTATGAGAGAAGACGATCCAGTGACTTTTTTCCTAACAAAAACCAAAGATAAAATTTTATCAATTGAAAAATATACAATTTTGACAGATTTCTTTGCGCTGAAACAAAAAGAACTATCGTTCGCTTCTGTAGATGAACTCGTTAAAAAGGAAATCGAACATTCGATTTTGTTTGTAGAAACACTGTTAAAAATTAATCAATCAATGAATACAGAATATGACATAGGAACTCGTCGAGCCTTCTTAAACGATGTTATTTCGATGGAAAAGCCTTTGATTTCAGAATTTAAAACTCTTTGGATGGCTCGCAATAAAAAAAGCGGGTTAGATAAGAGCGTTCAATATATTAAAACACTTATTCAATTTACAACCATTTTGCAAGGAGGAATCTATGAATAAACAATTCATGATCACAGGGAAACTCATTCGAAAAGTTCTTCTCTGGATATTACTCGTCGGGTTGGTCTCACTTTTTATTTATATTGTTGTGGATAGTTATGGATATGACCATGTCTATTCTAAGTCGACCATTTCCGAATCAGTTATTGTGAGTGGAGCATATAGCGACTACCTCGATGATTATCCTGAGGCTGCATATCCTACTAATGTGGATATCGTTTTACAAGCAGATGAAGCAACAGGTGATTTTAGCGTCAAAGATTTTAGTCAAGACTATCCTGCTACCCCTCGTGCATTAGAAACGACTGCATCGGGATCAGCTACTTGGAGCTTTAACGTTCCTACTGCTGGTTTTTATAACATTAAATTGGATTATATCCCTGAAATTGATGGAGGAGCCAATATCGAAAGAGCTGTTTCTATCAATGGATCTATTCCCTATGAAGATTTACAAAACGTTGCTTTTAAACGAGTATGGACTGATGGGGGCGACATCATCACCGATATTACGGGCAATCAAATTCGACCGCCTCAAGTTGAGATGCCCATTAAACGATCTGGTTTTGTAAAAGATGAGACTGGTTATGTAAGTGATCCCTATCTTATTTATTTCAACAGTGGCCTTAATTCCATCACTTTCACTTCTTTACGTGAATCGATGAGTATTTTTGCTGTTCACATTCTTAGTAAGCAAACTTTTAAAACTTACAGTGAAGTGGAAGCAGAGTACGAAGCTGCTGGTTATCAGAAAATAGTTGGAAGTATTGCAGCATCAAGTGATAGCGGAACCGATTTTATTGAAGGTGAAAATGCCATTTATCGGTCATCTCCTACAATTTATGCAACGTCGGATCGTTCAAATGCTTATAATTCGCCAGCTGATCCAGTTAAAATCATATTAAACTCGATTGGTGGTAGTAAGTGGATTACTCCAGGAGATTGGATTACGTGGGAATTTAGTGTACCTGAAAGTGGATTATATAACATCACGCTTCGTGCAAAACAAAGCACTT
>JBAYFA010000166.1:0-3020 GCA_041667425.1 Bacilli bacterium | reverse complement strand
TCGAGATATTAAGCGGTGTTGATATCATATTATGTGAAGATACCAGAGTGACTAAGAGACTTCTTAGTCATTTTCATATCACGGCCACATTAATGAGTTATCATAATTTTAATGAAGAAATGCGAACTGATGAGGTATTATCTATTTTAGATCAATTAAAAGATGTGGCTTTGGTGAGTGATGCTGGGATGCCGCTGTTGAGTGATCCTGGCTATGTCCTTGTTCGCGCAGCGATTGAAAAAGGATATCGAGTCATTAGTCTTCCTGGCCCTAATGCTGGGTTAACGGCCCTGATTGCTAGTGGACTTCCAACAGAAAAGTTTCTATTTTATGGGTTCTTATCCAGTAAAGCCAATAAAAGACGTCAGGAAATTGTATCGATTCGGGATGTTCCTCACACTATTTTGTTTTATGAAGCACCTCATCGCATTAATGACACATTAGCTGATATGTTTGAATTATTAGGCCCAAGAGAAGTGGTTGTCGCTCGTGAACTCACCAAGACCTATGAAGAGTATGTTCGTGGGACGTTGGATGAATTAAAAGAGTTGATTTATAAAGGTGAAATTGTCATTGTGCTAAAAGGAGCAAAACAAACGCACCAAGTGTTAGCTTTAAATGAACAATCAATTGAAGATCATTATCACTATTATATTGATAGTGGACTGGCTGATAAAGAGGCCATGAAGCAAGTGGCGGCAGATCGAAAAATTTCTAAAAGTGATGTGTATAAATCCATTCACTATATTCATTAAAAAACACCCTATCGTTGTGAAGGGTGTTTTTTTAACGTTTATTTTATTGGAAACAATGGATTAATTTAATTTAAAAAAACATCCATATACTTCATAATATTCATCTTCAATGATGAGAGTAGTTCCTCCTCGATAGGTTTTTGGGGTTGTATCTGTCGATTTTGTAAAATAGATGGTCTCAATAGAAAAAGTCGTGTTTGCGGACGTGATGGGACCCGTATTGATATCGAGAATGGTGTGACTTCCATCGAGGGTATACGTACAATTATCAATCGAATAGATATTGCCTTCGTGATCAACCACCTGTTTAAATACATATTGATTTTTGTTCGTGATGGTTAAGCGAATGGTATAAATGGATTGGCTAACGGCGGGAATGCAATAATAAAATTTTCGAGGGGCCGGAGAATTAAGGGGTTGAAAAGCCATTGATGCAAAATAATCATATTCGTCATAATAATCACGAAATTCGCCGACGCATTCATTTCCCTCTTCATCAAAAATTTGGATATTTGTTAAACCGCCAATGAGTCGGTTTCGGTCAATGCAGCCTGATAGAAAGATTAAACTGATACCGAATAAGATAATGAATAGTTTTTTCATATCATTCCTCCCAATAATAAGGTATTGATTACATATCCTCCGAGTAAACTGGTTACATTACAAACAAGTGATATAACAAATCCCTTGGAGATTGATTTCATTGTCCATGTGTAAACGATCCCTTCCATGCCAATGATAATAACTTCTAACACAAGAAGCCATACTAGATAGGGATGCAGGTTTTTTAAAAGGATATTCATTGACAAATTGGTGATACTATTGACTAGTAAAAATGTGATCCAAATAGAGTGGGTGCGTATTTTAAATAAAATGAGGATAGCCCCTTCCAAAAGCAAGGTGATGAATAATGCATAGAATAAGATGTCAATATGAATAGTTAAATTCATGGGAGTTCGGTTGCCCATTCAGTTAAAGAATGAACCGACGTACGATATCCTTTAACGGCAGGACTTAAAAGCATGGATTGATAAATAGCTTCTTCTACCGCCTCTACTACACTTTGAAAGAGGATGTTGATATGAGAATCATTTAAGACCATCATGGGGCGAAATATAGTGTCTTCGGTAGCTAGATTGGCTGTGGAAAAACCTATAAAGACATCTCCACTTCCGTGCCCCATGTAAGAACCGGTTCGGCCAATACCAATACTGACTCTTTTTAAAACTCGACCGATGCTTTTTGCATCGAGTCCAACATCGGTTGCGACGACGACGATAATGGATCCTTGATCCGTTTCCCCGCGAGCAATCACAGGGGCAATGATGGGTCCCATGGCCTTTCCTTTCACAATTAAATCTTTGCCTTGAGAATGACCAAAATTGCTATTCACTAAAACCCCTAAGGTGTAAGTTTTGCCATCCAATTCAAATTGTCTAGAATTAGATCCAATTCCGCCTTTAAGACCATGACAAACCATTCCGGCTCCGGCCCCAACACTTCCTTGAATAATGGGAGAGGTGGCATTGGAAAGGGCTTCTCGGACAACGTGTTCGTCACAAACTATTTGTTGAATATCGTTTAAGCGACCATCATTGCATTCACAGACTACCGGATTGACGGTGGATTGTGAGCGGCCGATATTTGGATTTTCTTCAACCATGTATCGAACCAATCCATCTGCGACTAATCCAACGGATAAGGTATTGGTCAATAAAATCGGTGTTTCAATAGTAGAACATTCTTCAATTTGAACTAATCCCGTTGATTTACCAAAGCCATTGGCCACATAACAACTAGCGACTACCTTATGAGTAAACATTCCCAAAGAATGAGGAAGAATGGCGGTCACTCCTGTGCGAATATTGTCATGGATAAGGGTCGAGTGACCGACCAATACTCCAGGAACATCACTGATATCATTGTGCGGACCGGTTTTAATAGAGCCCACTTGTATTATTCTTTTCATATTAAATATCTCCTTTAATGGGATAACCACATTGGGTAATAGCGGCTTTTGCTAAACAGTCGATGGAATTGATAAAGCGTTCTTGATGGGGACTTTGATGACCCATTAAGGCAAGTTCGGTACATCCGAGAATAAAGTGACTCCATCCCTTCTTTGTTAGAGAAGCAAGAATTGTTTGCCATTTTTCTTGATTAGATTGGGTAATACCCGTTGCTTTGATGTCATAAATTAATGTGCTAATTTGGTATTGATCGGCTGAATCAAGCGAAAGACAGGTAATTTGTTGAGTGTTAAGG
>JBAYFA010000165.1:0-3032 GCA_041667425.1 Bacilli bacterium | reverse complement strand
TTCATGTAGATATTTTCTAGCATTGCTTTTACCAACAATTAGTTTGTCGACACCATCTGCTTCAACAATATCTGCGGCAAGAGAATCAAGAAAATACCAAGATACTTTTTTATTGACTTCACATTTTTGGCAAAAGCAAAAGAGTAGATAATCGAATTTCAAAATATCATTATATGCATTCTCCTCACTTGTTTTAGGAAAGGAATCAATTCTGGTAGAAAAAATGATACAGTAATTAATTATTTTGGTTTGATTAATTACATCAAGCGGGGCATTGTCGAGGTAGTAAAAAAGAGACTTTATTTTCTCTTTAATGTCTTTCTTATCATCAAAGCTATCACCACTGGTGTGAAACATATATTTATTGAGTATAGAGGAATACTCTTTTTTCTTTCCTTGATTCAAATAGCAGTCGAGAAGATTTCGATAGACTCTACATATATAAGAAGCGGGAAAGAAATAATTCTCTTTTTTAGAATAGTAATTGTAGACCTTAACAAGCTTTTTAAGAAATTTGATGGCATTCTCATATTTTCTTTGTGCGATATAAAATTCTGCGTAGCAACATATTTTAAAAAAGACGATTTTGAAATCGTTTAGGCGGTCAAAGATAAAAGAGAAAGAATGTTCATCTTTTTTCAAAGACAAAAGGCTAGATATTTTTTTGCGAAAATAGGTATCGTTCTCTGGAGAACAGATTGCTCTTTTTGATTTTGCTTGATTCTTTTTCATATAACCCTGTATGTATGACTATATAATCAAGGGACTAATCATCATCCGATTCTACTTCAACTTCAACATCTCGATAAACATGATCACTGTCTCCGTATTTTTGGTACCAAACATCTCCAGAACTATCGCGGAACTCGCCACCACCGATATCGGTAGCATCTTTCCCATCAATTTCATAAGTTGTTTTGGTTTCGCTTGAACTTGATGATCCACCAGAAGACCCCACCGCGCTGGCAATGACAATGAATTTGATAAGCAAATAGAATAAAATGATTGGAATCGAAATAACGCCTAAAATTGCCCCAATACAAAATGATAAGTAAACTCCAAAATAGTAAACAACCATATTCCATTCCTTTGCTTTAGCAAAGAGAACGAAAACAATTTCTCCGATAATGGCACCAAAATACAGCAAGGGAGGAATCATCAACCTTGGAAAATCTTTTTGATACAGTTCCGCATAATCGAGATAACTATTAGGAAAAACAAAAAATAGAGTTGTGACAATAGCAATTAACACTAATGAGAGAACAATCATCAAGACAACAAATACCTTTGTTTTTTCTGAATTGTAATCGGGTATTTTAGCGAGAATAAAAGGATATAAACAAGCGACTCCAATAAAAGCGAAAGCCACGCAAAAAGTCTCGGGATTGTTATATTCAGTAATAATTCCAATGATTCCAATTACAAGGCTTACAACAAAAGGAAGAGCCAAAAAAATGTAGTGAAGTGGATTTGTTCTCATTTTTTATATTTTACCATTACTAAAAAAATAAATACAAAGAAAAAAATTCCGCTGGCTGCATAATAAATCAAAAATTAGGAAGTTCTTGTTCCAGAATGAGGAATAGCTTGTCGATACCGAGATGGTTGTTTTATCAGATCAATGACCATCATTATTGCCAAATGGTCCTCGATATTTTTTCTCAGGGTAATCATACAAATCAATTTCGTCGAGAAGTTTCTGAGCTCCCGGTTCGCCAGCGGCTATGGCATCAACAAGACAGCATCTTGCTTCGGTATAATCTATTGTCCGACCTTTTTTCTTATCTTCAATCAAATAGCACAGAGCTAAATTATACGAGGCTTTTGAACTGCCTTTTTCCGCAGCTGCTTTAAGCCAATGAATGGCGGAATCATAGTCTTCATAAACATAACATCTTCTTCCCCATTCGTTCATTGCATCAACATGTTCCTTTTCGGCAGCTTGTCTTAAGAAGCGCTCTGATTCACCAAAATTATCTAAACATAATGAACAAAAATACATTGCTTCAGCATTGCCGTTTTTAGCAGCTTGATTAAAGAAGTGGAAAGCAAGGGAGTGGTCAGCATGATCGTAATAGTATTTTCCGAGTATCATTTGCAGTTTCATGTTCCCTGAATCTGCTTCATGTGCTAAATATAATGCGCCTTGACGTTGGTCTAAAAGTTTCTCTTCCCCGAAGAAAAGCATCTTTCCATAGACAAATTGACCATGTGAGTCCCCTAATTCAATAGAACGAATATAAAATGAGACAGCTTTTTTAAAATCAGTGGATAAGCCAAGTCCTTCATGATACATGTCTCCAATGATGGAGTAGGATCGTGGACAGTTTTGTAACTTTGCTTCGTTAAGCAATTTAAGAGCGTTTTGGTAAGCTCCCTCTTCAAGATAAATTTCCGCAAGAGCGACTTTTCCATCGGTGGATCCAAGCTTAACTGATTTTTCTAAAAATTCCTTTGCTTTAACTTTTTCAATTTTTGCTTTATATAAGAGTCCAAGACAATAAAATGATTGAGCATCATTTATGGTTGCACAATTGGTAAGTAAATCAAAAGCCAAATCATAGTTAACATGATAACTATATCCATTAAAATACATTTGTCCGAGGTATTCATCCACTTTTGAGGAGCCAGATTTTTTAACACATTCAAATAAATCGCGCGCCTTTTCATAATCTGGTGAAACACCATCATCGCCTTTTAAAAAGAGTTTGCCAAGAAGAATCATAGATTCGATGTGACCTTTCTTTGAGGCGTCACTTAAATAGGGAATTGCTAAAACTGGTTCACGCCTTCCTTGGTAACCATGTGTATAGGCAAGGGCAAGGGAATAGCTTCCTAACGGGTAACCTTGATTAGCAGATTTTAAAAAGTAAGAGGTGGCTTTAACTTTGTCAACTTCTGTAGCGTATCCTAAAAGATGCATACAACCAACAATGCATTGAGCCTTTGAGTTGCCTTCTTGAGCGCATTTTTCTAAAAGCGGTAATGCTTTCTCATATTGCTTTTTCCCAAAATAAAACATTCCAAGTTCT
>JBAYFA010000164.1:0-3042 GCA_041667425.1 Bacilli bacterium | reverse complement strand
ATGACTCTATTGCTACTATTTTTCAAGCCTTGATGATCGGACAATTGTATGATTATCAACCGAGTACAGCACTCCTTGCTCTCGATGGCTTTTCTAGTTTTGAAACATGGAATCATGTTATTGGTTATTTATCTTTAAAAATGACCAACAAAAATATAACTTTGCAACAATCTACGCGTCAACAAATGCTTGTTCGTAGTGAGAATGATTATCGCGATGCTGATTTTGCCGGACTTGCCTTAATGGCAACTGCCGATGAAACCATTGATCGAACCTTATTTTTAGGGTTGATTAGCGATGCAGTCGATGAAGATGGGATTAAAAGTGGATGGGGAGGAGCTAATTCTTGTAGTACTTCCATGGCCATACTAGGGTATTTGGCAATTCGAGAAAACCCAAGAACGGTTTTAACAGTTGACCTGATTAGTGCTCTTCTTGAGTTTTTTGAGGAGGGTGCTGCAAGGTATGAATTGGGAGAGGAAGTTGATTTATTATTTTCAACGCCTCAAGCCTTTAGTGCCTTAGTTGCTTATAAAATATATGCTGAAAAATCTATCTATGTGAACTTGTTCAATTAATATGAAAGCTAAAATCATCAAAATTGTTGTGAGTGTTCTCGTTCTTGCTGCAATGATTGGAATATATTGTTGGGCTCAAACCACTCCCTTGATTACCAGTGGCTCGGTTCATATTATCGTCATCGATGGCGAACAGCATGTTATGGCTGATGATGTATGGGAATTTGAATCCACTGCAAGTAATCCGATTACCCTCCACACGATTTTGTCAAATCATTATGAAATCGTTGTTCAGCACGGAATGCTTGTTGGGATTAATGGATTAATGGCTAATAATACCGACTATTTTTGGAAGATATGGATCAATTGTGAAATGGCAAACCGTGGCATTGATGCACTTCTTTTTAAAGATGGGGATGAAATTCGCTTTGTTTATACGGCGGTCGGAGACTATTATAACTATGCGTGTTAAAGAAATCGTCATCCTATCGTTGCTCACTACAATTCTTGTGGCGCAAGAGCAAATATTAGCGGTTCTGCCAAACATTCAAATGACATTCTTATTGATATTTTTATATACTAAAATTGTTGGAGTCAAAAAGACGGTTTTTATCATTGCAATTTATGTCTTTCTTGATTGTTTAATTACGTCGAGTTTAGGGCTAATTACCTTTATTCCAATGCTCATTGGATGGCTACTCGTTCCACTGTCTTTGGGAACCATTTTTAAGCCTTGTAAAAGCACGTTATCGCTTGCCTTTGTTTCAATCATTCTTTCAATTACGTATGCGTTATCGTTTATGGTGGCGGCTGTTATTGTTAGTGAAATTTCTTTTGAAGCGTATGTAATAGCAGATATTCCGTTTACATTGTTATTGGCTCTTAGTTCGTTTTTATCAATTTGGTGGTTATATGATCCGTTGTATCGAGTCATTAATCAACTTCATACAAGCGCTATTTCGTCTTAATTAATGGGTAAAAAAATGAAATTAGCCGTTATAATCATTTTTGAATGGGTGTGGCCTAGAAAATCTAGGCCACTATTTTTTATTAACACATAGCGTAATTAGAAGCGATTGTTTGAGGTTTGATTAGTTTGACGGATTAATAGAAATCTTTATTGGTAAAATAAGAGATAAGGCTTTCATTTTATAAAAAAATTTGCTATAATGTATATAGTAAATTTGTAACTCATTGTTATGGGGTTATGAATGGTTGGAGGAAGACTATCATGAAAACAATCGTTATCGGAGTAATCGGGGCGGATGTTCATGCTGTTGGAAATCGAATCATAGAGTACGTATTGACCAATGAAGGCTACAATGTAGTCAACATTGGTGTTTTGTCGTCTCAAGAGGATTTTATCAACGCAGCCATTGAAGCGAATGCCAAAATGATTCTTGTGTCCTCATTATACGGGCATGGAGAAATTGATTGTCGTGGTATGCGCGACAAATGTGTAGAAGCCGGTTTAGCAAACATCATTTTATATGTAGGAGGGAACATTGTTGTTGGAAAACAAAATGTTGCAGATGTTGAAAAAAGATTTTTAGAAATGGGTTTTAATCGTGTTTTTGGACCTGGCACTCCCATTGAAACAGTTCTGCCCTTAATCAAGGCTGATTTGGGATCATAATATGAAAAATTATTTGCTGATTGATTTTGGTTCAACAAACACCAAATTAACAGCGGTAGATGTCGAAAATAAAGTAATTTTAGGTACATCAAAAGCGATGACAACGGTTGAAGAGGATATCTCGATTGGTTATCAACAAGCGCTTGAGTCTTTACTTTTAAAAACTGGTCCTCTTATTTTTCAAAAAAAGATTGCTTGCTCTTCTGCTGCGGGTGGTCTTAAAATGGCTGCTATTGGCCTTGTAGAAGAATTGACAGTGGAAGCAGCTAAACGAGCTTGTTATGGAGCGGGAGCCAAGGTTGATTTGGTGTTTTCTCATTTTCTAACACATCATGATATCAAAGAAATTGTTCAGAAAAAAATTGATATTATTTTATTAGCAGGAGGAACGGATGGCGGAAATCGAGAATCAGTTTTATTCAATGCTCAAGCATTGGGAGAAGCGCATGTATGTATTCCGATTGTTTATGCTGGAAATAAATCATGTCAAGATGATATTCGAGTCATCTTTGACCAATATCACCTGCAAGGGTATGTTATTGATAATATTATGCCCAAACTCAATCAACTCAAGATTGATGGTGCTCAAGATATTATACGGTCAATCTTTTTGAAAAATATTATTGCTGCCAAAGGCGTTAAAAAAATTGAGTCAGTGATTGATGAAGTGATTTTCCCAACTCCTCATGCCGTTTTAAAAGCAGCAGAATTATTGGCCAAAGGCTATCTTCATGAAAAAGGGTTAGGAGATATTGTCTTAGTGGATATTGGTGGTGCCACCACTGATGTGTATTCTATGGGAACGGGTGCTCCTATTCGTGGAGATGTTATTTTAAAAGGGTTGGATGAGCCATTTGCTAAACGGACTGTTGAAGGTGATTTGGGGAT
>JBAYFA010000163.1:0-3070 GCA_041667425.1 Bacilli bacterium | reverse complement strand
TCATTTGTAATATATGAATATGATAAGATAAATTATCTATTTATATCAAATGTAAGCGATTATTTCATAGTAAGTTATTATATCTATCTTCTTTTATAAAATAGAATTAACAAATAGTTCTTGAAAAAATCATCTATTTACGTTATAATAAATATATTATTAGGAGGTCATTCATGCATTTATTCATTCAAATCCTTCTTCTCATCCTTGCATACTTATTGGGATCAATTCCTTGGGGATTTGTCTTTGGAAAAATGAAAGGAATAGACATTCGTGAACATGGAAGCAAAAACATTGGCGCAACCAATACTGGGCGTGTCTTAGGTAAAAAATATGCGATCATCACATATATTTGTGATATGGTCAAAGGGGCTCTTATCGTTGCCCTATTTACATCCGGAATTATTCCTATGACTTATTGCCTTGTAAGTCCCATAATTTATGGACTGGCAGCGGTCTTAGGACATACCTTTCCTCTTTATTTAAAATTTAAAGGGGGAAAAGCAGTCGCCACGGGTGGAGGAGTGCTCTTGGCTTATAACCCTATTCTCTTTGCGATTGGACTTGGAATCTTTTTTATGACCATGATTAAGAGTAAGTATGTCTCATTAGGGTCTTTAATTGGAACGCTAACTGCTCTATTTGGATCCATTGGCTTATACATCATCAATATCTATTTCCCTTTTAATACCTTCTATAATATTACCTTTCCCCTTGGAATGTTCATTATTGCAACAATCATTTTTATTCGTCATACGAGTAACATTCAACGGTTAAAGCATCATGAAGAAGCAAAAGTTAATTGGGGACATAAAAAAGCTGAGTAAGTGGATGAAACCACTTGTTACTCAGCTTTTTTTATAAGGGCTAGAGCAAGGTCTGGAAAATCCGTGACGATGCCATCCACATTCTTTTTCATGATTTTTTTCATTAATGGTTCCTCATTGACTGTCCAAACATAAACAGGCTTTTTCAAGCAATGCATCCGAAAAGTATAGCCAAACCGCACTAAGCGATAATGAGGAGAGACAAAGTCACAATGTGTCGATAGAATTCTAGCTAAAGGGAACAATTCTCCCAAACGGGTAAAGAACCCATGTTTTGGAAATTCCACTCCAAGTAACAATCCAACCGTCACTTCTGGGTGAACACGTTTGATTTTACGAATCGATGAATCGTCAAACGTCCGAATATAGAACATATGTTCTTGAAGATGAGTAAGAATCGTTTCAACAAACTTTTCTTCATATCCCATTTCTTTAAGTTCAATATCCATGAAAATACGATTTTTCATCGCTATTAAGACGTCTTCTAACGTAGGAGGAGTGTAGTCATGTTTTTTAGCCAGTGCTACAATCTCCTGATAAGAAAGTGTTGATAAAACGATATCATCAATTGATGCATTATGATGAATAAATAAAATGTCATCTTGACTTTTTCGAACGTCAAATTCAATGGCATGAGCCCCTACTTCAATTGCTTTTTCAAAAGCGGATAACGTGTTTTCATGCGTTACGAGACCTTTGGCTCCACGATGAGCGGTTACAGTAAATAAACGTTTCATTAGCTATTCTTCTGTTGGTTCATGGATGACATAATTTGACGAACTTGCTTTTCAGAAGGAGTTCGACCCATTTGTTGCATCATAACCCGAATCATTTTTTCGTTAACAGGAGGATTTTGTTCAAGATATCTAGTAAAGACATGTCGAGAAATAAAGAAGCCAGCAACTCCTCCGACTAATAATACTCCAACGAGGATGAGAATAAATGCCCAAGTTTGTAGGGCGGTCACACTTAAAAAGATCATATGTTTCACTCCTTTATATTACTATTATTGTACCCTAAAACTCAAAAAAAAGCAATCATTATTACATTTGCCCTCATTAGAATGAAACCGTTATTTTTAAAAATCCTCTTGTTCTTTTAAACGAAGTGTGATACAATACATGTAGTATTAATAATCAAGGAGGATTTTCTATATGCCAAGACTAATTACCGATTCTTGCGTTGCTTGCGGAACATGCGCTAGTGAATGTCCAGTTGATTGCATAGCTGAAGGCGACATTTATGTCATTGATGCAGCTAAGTGTATTGATTGCGGTGCTTGTCAAGAAGTTTGCCCAGTAGAAGCTATTATAGAAGTATAAAAAAGATGCGTTATTGCATCTTTTTTAAAACCCCCGATTCTTCTTCAATATATCAATAATATCATACATTATTAAAAGGTATTTTATGAATGCATAAGATACCTTTTTAATTTAATCTATCATGATTATTAGTTACACTGAAGAGGGTCCGTATTGATATTAGACACATAAATTCGGTTTTTAAGGTCGAATTTTCGCTCTAAATCGGTTGCAAGAGGAATTAAAGCAAAGCGTTCAACTCCGTGATTCACTTCAATTAACGCGAAAGATCGACTTTCAGCATATTGGGCAATGTGTAATTTGATCTCACTGGTGATAAGAAGATCGCATCCTTTTGCCATGGCTTCCTCAATGGCTTCCACAGTTCCACCACTTCCACCAATGATTCCAATCTTTTGAATCCTTTGATTCATTTGACCGACATAGCGTATTCCATCTAACGCAAGTCTTTTTTTTACATGTTCAATGACATCGACGAGGGGGGTAATGGGAATAGTACCAGACCTAAGAAAGGAACTAGGTGCTTCAATTCCCTCAATATTTTCTAATTCCAAAAGATGGGCAAGCGTATCCCCAACTCCACCTTTCACTACATCTAAATTTGTATGCATTGAATAACATTGAATGCGATGGTGAAGAAGAGTATAAATAAGCGCTGTTTTGGGATCAGTTGATAAAAGCTTAGTAATCGGTTGATAAATAAAAGGATGATGAGTAATGATGAGATTCGCCTTTTTTTGAATAGCCTCTTCTATAACTTCTTTTGTGACATCTAAGGCAAGAAGAATGTTTTCAAGCGGCAGTGACTCGTCTCCAACGCTTAATCCAATTTTTCCTTCATCGCTGGGATCAGCTAATGAGGTAGGAACGCTCGTATTCAAGTAATGAGTAATATCACGAATGGTCATGGTGCTCTCCTTT
>JBAYFA010000162.1:0-3104 GCA_041667425.1 Bacilli bacterium | reverse complement strand
TGCGCTTTTATGGTTTAATCTTCTACTACCTGCTCATCGGTGGACTCGTATTCATTCTAATCGTACTGACTGGAATAAATCGCCTAATTTATATAAAAAAAAGATAAACAATTGTTTATCTTTTTTTTATGCCGTGATAAATATAATAATCTTGTCTAAAATCCTCGTAATTGCTTCGGCAGACAAAAAGCCAATAATAAAACTAATGACATACATGAGAAAATACAATTCTCGTGTATGATACCGACGCAATATTTTTTCAAAATCAAATGCTTTTAAACTCTGATATGTAAAAAAAGTCGCTAAGATGAGAACAACCAGGTATAACAATACGGTTATTTGTGGATGCATAATGCCTCCTAATTATTCGTCTTATCATCGATGATGTATTCAACCACCAATGATTGGACGAGAATTTTTACTTCTTGATTTGAAATCATTTCAAATTGGTCACGGATTGTTGAAATAAAGTCATCAATATTTTGTTGGCAATGATGATTTTTTTCAATGAAGATTTTATCATTCTTAGTTTTAATATGCTCGTTTTTATTAACTAATAATTCTTCATACAATTTTTCACCAGGGCGAAGTCCAACTTCTTTAATTTTAATATCAACGTGTGGAACCAATCCACTTAATCTAATCATGCGTTCAGCCATGTTATAGATTTTAACCGGTTCTCCCATATCTAGAATAAAAATTTCACCGCCAGTGGCATATACCCCTGATTGTAAAATCAGACTCACCGCTTCTGGGATCGTCATGAAATAACGTGTAATATCTTTATGAGTAATAGTAAGAGGTCCCCCCTGGGCAATTTGTTTTTTAAACAAGGGAACAACACTCCCATGACTACCTAGCACATTTCCAAAACGGACCGCTGAATAATTGGTTTCTGATTTTCCATCAAAATATTGGATTATTTTTTCGCAGCAACTCTTAGTTGCCCCCATAACATTGGTAGGACGAACCGCTTTATCCGTCGATACCAATACCATTTTTTCAGCATGATACTGATCAGCTAGTCTGGCAACATTGTACGTCCCTAAAACATTAGTTCGAACTGCTTCAACAGCACTATCTTCCATTAAAGGAACATGTTTATAAGCAGCGGCATGAAAAATAATATGAGGTCGGTATGTTTTCATCACTTCTTCAATGCGATGAGCATTATAGACGCTTCCAATCAAGACGACTAAGTGAATATTTCGATGTTCTTCTTGAATTCGATGATGCAAATCAATTTGAACATCGTAGGTTGTATTTTCATAAATATCAAAAATAATCAACGTTCGTGGATTATATCCAATAATTTGGTTACATAACTCAGATCCAATGGAGCCACCCCCGCCTGTAACCAACACCACTTTATCTTGAATAAATTCACTGACTCCCTCGTTATCTAAATCAACGACACCACGGGCCAGTAAATCTTCGATTTTAACATCAATAATAGTCGATTCTTTCACTCCAGAAATCTCTGTCATTAATGGAAGACGTTTAATTTTAATACTAGCAACATTGAAAAATTCAATGATTTCTTTTAATTTATCGCTTTTTATATCGGCAATAGCAATGATAACTTCTTGAATTTGAAATCGATCAATAAGATCGATAGAAGATTTAATAGGGCCATAAATAGGAATCCCATTGAGCATTTTATGAATTTTTTCAGGACTATCATCAATAAAAGCAACAATGCGGTTGTGAAGATCGGAATTTTTAGTAATTTCATCCAAAACCATTTTTCCTCCACTTCCAGCTCCCACAACTAATGTTGGAATGGTCTTCATTGTATTGATGTCTCTTGATCCCAGTAACATGCGAACACGAAGAAATAAGCGTTTAGCCCCACGCAAGAAGTAATGAAGCAAAAAGGTGACAGGCATCATTAATATCATAAAATCAAGCGTAAACAATCCGGGATTTGCAAACGAAAAGATAATAAAAATAAGCAAAGAAGACACAAATTCACTGGCAATCAGTTTAAGCAATTCCGTAATTCCGACAAATTCTAACAGTAAATTATATAAATTAAAAATTACTAAAAAAGTAATTTTAATAGCAATAACTACAAAAATAATGAGAAACCAATTATCCAACTCCATTAAATTAATTTCTCGAATATGATAAAGACCAAACCAATAAGCAATGAATATGATAGCGCAATCAACAATGACAAATTGGGTGGTTCTAAAATGACGATGATTGAGCTTTTTATTGAATTCATTATTCATACTATTTCTCCTTTTTAATGCAGCAATTATATTATATCATGAATTATTCATTTATTCAACACAGGATATATAAAAGAAAGGTATTCCCCAATATAAAATCGATATCAAAAAATGATATCGATTTTAATTATTTATTTAGTTCCATATAAACGATCTCCACAATCGCCTAAACCAGGAACAATATACCCTTTGTCATTTAACTTTTCATCCAAACAAGCCAAATAAATATCAACATCTGGATGTTCAGTTTGAATTCGTTTGACTCCTTCTGGAGCGCCAACTAACCCGACATAACTCATCTTTTTAACTCCACGTTCTTTTAAAATCTTAATGGCATGGCTTACTGATCCACCTGTTGCCAACATTGGATCAACAATCATCACTTCTGCCTCTGTAATAATGGCTGGAAATTTCGCATAATATTGATGAGGTTCCAATGTCTTTTCATCGCGATATACACCAATATGACCAACTTTAGCAGTGGGAACCAACGATAGGATTCCATCAACCATTCCAAGTCCTGCTCTTAAAATTGGAATAATAACCAATTCGCGAGCTAATTTCTTAGAATGTGCAATTCCAACAGGGGTTTTTACATCCACACAAACAGTAGGTAAATTCCTTGTAATCTCAAAGGCCATTAACATACCGATTTCTGATACGGTTTGACGAAAATCTTTTGTACCCGTTGTCTCATCACGAATTAATGTCATTTTATGATGAATTAGGGGATGATCTAAAATAACTAGTTTACCACTCATCTTTGTTCCTCCTGTTTAGTAATAATATTTATACGACGAAGATGACGTCCTCCGTCAAATGGGGTATTAATAAAAACATGAATTAGGGTTTGTGCGACTTCTACAG
>JBAYFA010000161.1:0-3124 GCA_041667425.1 Bacilli bacterium | reverse complement strand
TACCTAGATATGTTTCTCTTTAAGAAGATTATTAATTATACAGTAGAAAATCAAGATAAGGATATAGTTACTTACAATAAAAGCATCCCAAACAAAACGAAACAATACATTAAAGATATCTTTGAGAAAGCATTGCCAATCAGTTTATACGAAGCCTATAATGAGTATAATTACGGTATCTGTAAAAAGTGATTAGCAACACTTATCTTGAACAGAACATTTTTGTTAAAAAAGTGAAAGTTTTCTTTTTATTAATGGTTTCACTTTTCATCTTATCCGGATGTGATTTTTTCACAAACACACCACAGGCGACAATCACTTCAATAGAAGTAGATTTAACAACACTAGAAGAAAACTATGATATTGATACTTTTGATTTATCAAGCATCAGCATTAAAGTGTCTTTTTCTGATGGGAAGTTTCAGATAATACCTATTACTGAAGCGATGTTATCCAGTGAACATTTAGCATTACTTTCTAATGTTGGTGAACATGAAGAAAATGATATCTTAAAAAAAGCTACCGCTATATTCGCCAAGAAGAAACTAAAATCAACTGAGGATGTGTTAATGTTTATGAAGGATCAACTCGATAACTATAACACAAATCTCATGTGAATGTTCTTGAAGTTTCCCGCTCAAGTTTCTATTACTACTGTAAGCATAATCTATCAAATAGGAAGATTGAAGACGAAAAGATTAAAGAACTAATTAAGAAAATATGATTAGATAGTTATAAACGAGTTAGATAGAAATAGGAGTTAGTAAAGCATGAAAAAAGTAATTAAATTAATATTAATGGTGGTACTGCTTATTAACAGCATAGCACTATTTGTAGGGTGTAGAAGCGAGGAATTAAAACAAGGTACTTATATTACAGATGACGGCATAGGGCAAATCCATTTGTTAAACGACGGAAAATTCTCTATTAACGTTATTTTCATAAGTCGCCTTATTTCTGGGAGATACACTATAAATAACCAAAAATTGTCTCTTTATGATGACTCTTACGAGCTAGTTTTCTCGATTGAGAGTGATAGAATAGTGTTTGTTGGGGCTTTTCTTGACAGCAAGGAGGAGGAGTGGATTATGCAACCTGGAAAAGTATTTCATTTAGTACAAGGGTTAACTGAAATTGAAGTCGAGGATATTGTGGACTGCTCTGCTTTTTATTTTGAAAGTGCGCGAAGTTCACCTGGTGCACCAATTGTTTTGAATTATAATGAAAACGAAGCGATTTTTGAATGTTCAGTCAATCAAGGAGTATTTTATTTGATAAATACTGATGATACAAGTAACATTGAACTCGCACCTGGAGAGGGGTTTTGGTGGATACCAACTGAAGAAATTAATCTTTCTAATAAGGTTTTCGTCGATATTATCTTAAAACTTGATAACAGAATAATTGGATATGCGGTGATTGAAATATATCCTAGTAACGCAACTGGATTAAACTTTCTTGCAAGAACCATAAAAGCAAGTTTATTCCCCAAGATTAATGAGAAATTCCAAAACGTTACAGAATCCCAAGTAATTACTCTTATTAGCAAAATCAAGGAAGGAAAATAATCATGAAAACCAACGTTTTTAGAAACAAAAAGTTACTTGTATTGCTGTTGATACCTGCTTTAGTCTTTTTGTTCATGACTACAACGCTACCAGTGGTTGCAGCATGTGAGCAATCGAGCGAATCAAGCCAAAAGTCAGCAACCTTGACAACGCCGTCGTCTGAAATGACGGACATTGAGCTAATTGACTATATAGTTTCAAACGATATAGAGATACCGAATGATTTGCTTGATTCCACGGGTTTTATTGCTTCTGTTAGGAACGTTTTTCAAGCGAGTCATCGATCTTGTTACAACTACTATCTAACACAAGACATTATTGATGGTATTCAAGATTTGATTGATATCCATCAAGGCACGACTCAAGAATCGGCACAAAGACAATTGTGTACCGTAAACCGAGCAACTAATCCGAATACTCTTGATAACAATTTGGTATGGTACAATGATCAATGGAGTTCGACAGGCGGAGATTGGAATAGTTCGTATTTGAATTACAATTGCTATTCTTTCGCGATAGGGAAAACGAATGAGCGTTATCGCTACCCAGGTCAGCACTCCGGCGTTTCACGGGTTTCTAACTATATGAGCTTATATTCGATATCTCAAATGGCAACATTCGTCAAGAATGATTTGGATGCTTTAGGCGGATATGGCGATGTTTACGTTTCAAGTTCTGAGCCAAATAATATTCAATTTTGGCAAACGCTTATTTGCATTCGAAAAGGTTATTCCGATTATCATTTTATGAAATACGACAAAACTACGTTGGCTTGGCATCAAAAACCAGGCGGGACGGCACCTCTAAAATATTTACATCACCCAGAGGATATGACATGGGTGAGCGAATATAGCTCGTACGGGGTTTGCTACAGTGCAGAAGATCAATTAGCACTAGGATACGATCTTACATTATACGATAGTGCTGTCTACTACATAACATACGGCGAGAATCCTTTCACCACTAGCACAAGTGGGTTGCTAAGCAATCAAATCGCAATAACAGGTGTAAAATCAGGCATTACGTTAACTGGCGCACTCATGATACCCGAAGAACTCAACAGCAGAACTGTAATACAAATTAGTAATTCCACATTTGCCAACCAAACTCAATTATCCCAAATCTCAATTCCTGAAAGTGTCACAAGCATTGGTTCAAATGCCTTTCTCAACTGTACAAGTTTAGAAACAGTTGTTATTCAAAGAGAAATAGGGGATATTACGAGCTTAGGATCCAATGCATTTTTAGGATGTAGTTCACTTGAAACAATTGAAGTTCCTACAAAAAGAATTATTGATTATATTAGTGCAACCAATTGGGGAAGTTATTCTGACTTTATGTATTACATTGATCCCATTACGGATGGCTTAACGATTACTAGTGTTGGTGAAGAAAGTGAATTCTATTTATTTAAAATAGAAGATACAATCATTGATAATCTTAAGTATAATTTCTATCACAATTGTACTAATGCAATCGAGATTACTTTAATGGATGAAAACAATACTATTCTTGTTAATGATATAGTGCAAAAGAGTATCCCCATCCTTGTTCTT
>JBAYFA010000160.1:0-3143 GCA_041667425.1 Bacilli bacterium | reverse complement strand
TTATCTAATACCAATAATTCTTCTCCATGATAGGTAATTGCAACGGGGTTGCTCAACGTATCAATTTGACTTCCTCGATCAGAAGAAATATAAAGAGGTTGTCCAGAGATATAAAGAAGGTTTCCTTCATAATCATATGTAAAGAGTTTCCCCATCTTCGAATCGACAACAGTGTAAATTCCATACTCATTAGCGGTAATACCCGATAGTTTAGAAGGACCTCTAACTGCTGAGGCGGTACTTGAACGAATATAAATGACATCGCCTTTAGGCGATTGATATCCATTGCGTCGAATAACATCTTTCCCCGATGTATTAATGAGTTTAATCATTGAATTATCATCAGTCACAATTCCGTCATCATTAGTAATGGCATAAGACGTAGAGTAAATAAATCCATCGCTATTCGTACACATACTTGTAAATGATGTATTAATAATAGAACTTTGTTTTGCGAGTTGCGATTCTGTTGAAATGTTTCTCCAGAATATTTCCCAAGCACTCAATGTAACATAATTGACACCTGTAAAACGATTAAAAATTCCATCAACACTAAATTGAATGATTCCTTCAAAAATGTTATCAGCAATCACATACATTCTACCAGTGATATCTGTAATGACATCCTCAGGAGAAAAATTGATGCCTTCAAAGGATATATCATCTGGAACCGTAACGAATTTCACAATTTCATATGTAATTGCATCAATAACAACGATTTGGTTATTACCTTTATCACATAGATAAATATAATCTTCCCCTGTTTTTTCAATAACAGACCGATAAACACACACCACATTCGATAGCTTTAATTGAAATGATGTCATATTATTTAGTTCGGCTTCAGAAAATCCATTGGTTTTAGTCGGATCAATAATCGATCCAGGAACTTCATCAGTCACAATCACTTTATATGTTTGACTAATTGTCGGAATAGGTGTTTCTTTTAATAAGTCATTTGCAGTATAAAATTCTGCAATAACGGTGGTTTGTCCAGCGCCTTGAGCGATGACATAATCTACTCCATCAACTTGTTCTACTTTTGCAATTGAGTCATTTGTATTTTTCCACCGCATTTCAGCCACTTCAATAGTCACTGGTTCAGTGGTAATGATGGCTTTTCCTAAAGCAGAATCGATATTTTGTAAAAAGAACGTATTTCGAGCAACAACATAATCTTTATCACTTTTAATTTTTGATAGTTCATCTAATGAAAATTGATCAATAGTGAGTTTATAATCACTAACCGTATCTTGCAATACAAAATTACCATCAAAAACAAAGAGTTTGTTTGACACAGAATCGACGATATAAATCGTTTCATTTCCCAATTTATCTTTGTATACAAACATATCTTCAGGAGACGTGAAATCAACTGGATTGATACCCAATGTTGAAGCAATATAAGGATCTTGATTGACCGTTAACCCAATCGTCGAATAAATTGCTTCCCCTTTGTGATTGTAAGTATAACCAATAGCCGCCTTGGCTTGAATCGTGGTCAATAAGACGATTGTCGTCAAGAGAAAGATTAGAATTTTTGTTTTTCGCATGATGACCTCCTTATTTCATACCAGAATGAGCCATGGTTTCCATTACTTGAGATTGTGTAATAACAAATACAGAAATAGGAACCAAAATCATAATTAAACTAACAGCAGCCAGTGTCCCTTGACGGGCTGGTCCTGCAGTTGCAATTTGTGTAATTGCATAACTGACCATCTTTAAATCTTCTCGATAAATATATTGGGCACCTGATGCCGCCCATAACCCTTGAAATAATAAAATAAGGAGGGTTAACCAAGCAGGTTTTACAAGTGGCATAACAATCTTCCACCAAATTTTCATATCGCCAGCTCCATCAAGTTTAGCTGATTCAATATAATCGGTTGGAACTTGACTCATGAACTGCCTCATTAAGAATAATCCAAGAGAAGAAGCAATTGATGGCAAGATAAGAGACCATTGGGTATCAATCATTCCTAAGAAGTTAAATACCAAGTAATGAGGAATCGCAGTAACACTTCCAGGGAACATCAGTGAATACACAATAAGACCCATAATAATGCTTCCACCAGGAATCTTATATTTCGCAAGTGGATAAGCACACATAGAAGCAATAAGTATATGACCCAAAGTTCCAGCAAACGTCACGAGAATGGTATTGAAAAAATATCGTGAAAACGGAACTAAGGAATTTCCCAAAGCATTGGCTAAGTCAATAAAATTGACAAGCGTTGGATTGGCCACCCATAACCGTGGTGGATATAGGAATAATTCATTAAGTGGTTTAAAGGCATTAAAGAAGGTTAAAACCAAGGGAAGTAAGCTAAAGGTTCCAGCAATGGCTAAGAACACAAAGAGAGTAATATCTCCCGCTTTAGATCGATTGACTCTTTTTTTCTTCTTTGAACGAAAGAGAACGGTATAAGCATTAATTTCTGAGAACGGACGAGAGTCAATTCTTCTAGCTTTTATGGCATTATAATTTTTTTCTTTTTTAGCCATATTATTCACCTACCCTTCTAATCATGCGACGGATTAACTTATTGAGCGCAATAGATGAGATAAATAGCAAGGTTGCAATCGCAGATGCATACCCCATTTCATAACGAATTCCCCCGTAGTCTGCTAAATGGTTCACAATGGTGTGAGCCGCATACGATACAGATGGGAATCCAGCCAAGGCAACGGTAATTCCACCAATACCAAGCGTTCCCGAAATTTGCATAACCGCACTAAAAATTAATTGTGGTTTCATAGCTGGAAGGGTAATATACCATAATTCTTGCCAACGATTTCGAATACCATCAATGGCTCCAGCTTCATATAATTCTTTATTAACTGATTTTAACCCAGCAACCAAGGATAAGAATCCAACCCCTAAACTCATCCACAATTGAACAACAATGACAATTGGAAGAATATACGTGGTATTGGTTAACCATGTTTGCGGTTCTGTAATAAATCCCCATTCTAAAAGAAAGGCATTGGCATATCCATAAATATCACTTGAAAAAATGAGTGTCCAAATAACTAACGCATTGGCGGATAAAGAAGGTGCATAGAATGCAAGAGTGACAATAGAACGAAGCTTTCCAGGAAGTTCATTAATCAACCATGCGATAACAAATGCAGCAATA
>JBAYFA010000159.1:0-3145 GCA_041667425.1 Bacilli bacterium | reverse complement strand
TAGAATCAAGTGAGGCGATTTCATTCCATTCATGTTCCACACCCATAATATAATCATCTAAAATAGATTTGACAATCAAGGGAGAAGCAAAACCTAATCCTTGAACAATAATAATCATAAAAATGCTTAGGAAGAAAAAACGATATCTTCCTTTTACATACTTGAAGACGCGTTTAATATTACTCATGAGATTCACCTTTAATTTGCTTCAAGTATTGCATTTTATACCAATTATCATACGATAATAATTCATAATGTGTTCCAACATCTGATATTTGTCCATTTTGAAGAACGATGATTTTATCAGCTTGTGCAACAGCTGAAAACCGATGAGCAACAATAATATTGGTTTCATGACTACGAGCCTCTTTCAAAGACGCAATAATATTCGATTCAGTCATGGCATCCACTGCTGATAGAGAATCATCTAATATCAAAATTTTGGGATTTTTTACAAGGGCACGAGCAATGGACAACCGTTGCCGCTGACCTCCCGATAACGATCCTCCCAGTTCGGCAACCATTGTTTCTGATCCATCTGGTAATTCTTTTAAATCTTTTTGAAAATCAGCAAGCATAATGGCAGTGTGAACTTCTTGAATCGTGGCAGTGGGATTTCCAATCAAGATATTATCATCGACACTACGACGAAATAAAATATGATCTTGAGGAACATATCCTACCAATTCATGCATCGCTTGAATTTTTAAATCATTAATATTTACCCCATCCACTTCAATTGTCCCACTGGTAATATTAAATTCACGAAGCAATTGTCGAATAAGGGTCGATTTACCCGCTCCGGTAGGACCGACAATACCAATGGTTTCCCCTTTGCGAATGGAAAAAGATATATTTGTTATCACAGGAGATGCATCAAATGGGTATTGAAAACTAACATTTTTAAACTCGATACAATTAAAATCTAATACTTCTTGAGAGGTTTCTCGATCTTTTACTGATGGTACCATATCTAAAATTTCAAAATACCGTTGATCAGAAATAATAATATTATTAACATTGTTTAACACATTAGATAAAGCAATAAGTGGTCCATATAACATTCCCACATAAATAAGGAAAGTTACCAATTCTCCTGGAGATATTTCACTAGAAATAACCATATAAGACCCAAAAGCAATACCAATAAAATAAGAAACCGCATACACTAATTCAAACAACGGTCCATAAATGGATTCAAATTTCAAAATCTTCCACCAAGAATCAATATCTTTATCAATGGAATCTTTGGTTTTTTGAAAATCATGTTCCTCTTGACCAAATGCTCGCACTGCTTTCGCACCTTCGATGGATTCTAACACTTTTTCTGTCATATCGGCATAGATTTCTTGATGAATTTTGTAGTATTGTCGTTTTTTTGCTCGCTGTTTATTGAGCCAAAAAATAGAAAACGGCATAATAATAATGCTTGTCAATGTTAAAATAGGGTTAATAAGGACCATCATGACAATGGCAGTAATTAATACCCCCGAATTAAATACAACGGTTTGCAATATATTAGTAGCTAACGCAGTAAGATTTTGTAAATCATTGGTTGCACGTGAAATTAAATCCCCTTTGGTGTACTTTTCATAGACAGCAGCATCGAGTTCAAATAAATGATTGATGTAATTTTCCCGTAAACTAAAAGATAATTTGTGTCCTAAAGCATTAATGTTGTAATGATAATACATATTTAATATATAACGAGCCAATGGAAATAAAAAAAGGCCTAATGCCAAGGTAACTAGGCGAATAGGAGTGAGGGTTGATGAGACTATCTCATCAATGGCAACGCCTAAAATTTTTGCTGGAATCGCAAGCATAATAGAGAGTATGATTAGCACCAAACCAACTAAAATATATTTCTTGTATTCCTGTTTAATAAACCACCAAATATGTCGATATGCTTCTTTCACAATCATCACCTGATATTATTATACCTTATATCAATCAAAACCTCAATGGATTGCATCATAAAAGGATGCACAATTTGTGCATCCTTATTTTTTATGGTTTCGTTGTAACAGTCATCGTATCTTGATACATAAACCCTTCACGACCAATGGCGTGAATGATTAATTCTATTTCCGAATTTGGTTGTAAATCCTCAACAACAATCGAGGTAATTACTTGGAATAAGTCATCCTTCGCATTGTAAGTCCCTAGCAACACTCCTGTGTTATTATAGACTTCGTATCGTTTAATATTTGTTACATTCACTCCCGTTGGAGCATTGAATGAAACAGTGGCAGTGGTTTGGGTAGTTTCTGCTTCCAGTCCCATTCCTCCACTTACTCTCATTTCAAATGACCGTACTTGTTCTTCATTATTATTAAAACAAACAGTAACGGTGTAATGATTATCCAAAGTGGAATAAAAATTAGTAAATATTGTTTCGACATATCCAGGAGTCGGAACCAAAGATACATGAGTATATTGTTCACGATAAGTTTGTTCGATAGTAATAGATTTCACATTTTTAAAGGCTTTCTCACTCCAATAAAAGCGAATCGTCTCGTTTTCAACATCTGCTTCACATCCGATAGAGTCCATAATTTCTTCTTGAGTGACAGGTTGTTGCTCAGCTAATTTGTAGTTTTGAGTCGTATATCGATCTCCTAATGTTCCATTTCCATCAATGGTTTGAATGACAATTTCATCACTTCCAATCGATATGATATATCCTTTCGCAAAATCATTGGGATCCATCCCAGTAGGAATGCCTTTAATGCCTCCCCCTGCCCCTCTAAAATATACCACTCCAATTTGTGAATTAACGGGCATAGCGTCCATATAGGTCTTACTATAATTTTGAGTATGATAATGACCCGCTAGGACGATATCAACTGCATATTTTTCCATTACTTCCATAAAGGCTCGATTGTAATCAGCCGATTCAAGAATATTAACAGGTGCATGGGTGCCAACGATAATAAATTTTGTTGGATTAGCTTCAATCACATGACCCATCCATTCAAGTTGTTTTCCTTGTTCATAAGGAGAATCAGTATCTATTTGAATAAACAAGGTGTCATTATGAATAAAATAATAAGTGGTTCCACAAAAAGCATCCGTTCCATTATCTGGATAATTGAAATAAGATGAATAAATACGATTACCCATGGATCCAACAAAATAATGT
>JBAYFA010000158.1:0-3194 GCA_041667425.1 Bacilli bacterium | reverse complement strand
GGTGTAACATCAAGCAAAAGAACATCTTTTACTTCACCTCCAATTATACCAGCCTGAATTGCTGCACCTAATGCTACTGCTTCATCTGGATTGACTCCTTTATTTGGTTCTTTTCCAAGTTCTTTTTTCACAAGTTCTTGGACAGCAGGAATACGAGTTGATCCACCAACTAATAACACTTGGTCAATATCGCGTGGTGTCATTTTCGCATCACTTAAAGCACGGCGAACAGGAGCAATCGTTCTTTCAACCAATGCACGAGTTAATTCATCAAATTTTGCACGAGTTAAACTCATATTTAAATGAAGCGGTCCACTGACTCCCATAGAAATAAATGGTAAGCTAATGTCTACTTTCGTAATTCCTGATAAATCCTTTTTGGCTTTTTCAGCTGTATCTTTTAACCGTTGAAGGGCCATACGATCTTTACTCAAATCAACCCCTTCTTGTTTTTTGAATTCTTTAACCATCCAGTCAATTAAGACTTGGTCAAAGTCATCTCCACCAAGAGTATTATCTCCAGCAGTCGAAATAACTTCAAATGTTCCATCAGCTAATTGAAGAATGGAAACATCAAAGGTTCCTCCACCCAAATCAAACACTAAGATAGTGTGTTCTTTGTCAGTTTTATCAATTCCATAAGCAAGTGCTGCAGCCGTTGGTTCATTAATAATTCTTTTAACATCTAACCCAGCAATCCGGCCAGCATCTTTAGTGGCTTGACGTTGGGCATCATTAAAGTACGCCGGAACTGTAATAACCGCTTCAGTGACCTTAGTTCCTAAATAACTCTCAGCAGTGGCCTTTAAATTTTGAAGAATCATTGCTGAAATTTCTTGTGGAGTATATTTCTTACCGTTGACCTCAACGGTTTGATTGCTCCCGATTTTTCTTTTAATTGATGAGACAGTATTTAAATTGGTGATGGCTTGTCTTTTAGCTACATCTCCAACTTGAATTTCTCCATCTTTGAAAGAAACGACCGATGGAGTGGTCCGATTTCCTTCCGCATTGGGTATTACTTTTGCTTCGCCGCCCTCCATGACAGCGACACATGAATTCGTTGTTCCTAAATCAATTCCGATAATTTTACTCATTTTCGTTCTCCTTTTCTTGTTTTTTATTGACTGTGACCAAACTTGGTCTCAATAGACGATCTTTATAAACATATCCACTTTGCATTTCGGCAAGGATGATATCTTCTTCTTTATCTTCTTGGTAATCTAATTCCACAGCATGGTGGAAATTAGGATTGAATTTTTTACCAAGTGCTTCAATTTTCTTAACTCCTTCATCAGATAAAATTTGTCTAAAAGATTGATTAATCATTTGAAATCCGATTAAAAAATTCTTTAACTTTTCATCATCTGTTTGAATAGAGACAGCTTTATCAAAGAGGTCCGTGACATTAACAAGTTTTTCCAACAATGGTTGAGAAGAATATTTTAAATATTGACTTCTTTCCTCAACTGACCGCTTTTTATAATTTTCGAAATCAGCATATAATCGAACATAAGTGTTTTTTACTTTTTCGATTTCTGCATCTTTCGGATCTAACGCTTTGTCAGGGTTGGGTTGCTCTTGAGTCGCATTTTGCTCTTCTTGTTGTTTTTCTTCTTCGCGATAGCGATTATTTTCTTCTTTCACGTCATCCTCCTATAGTTTTCGCAAGTTTTTAGAAATGTAATCTAATAATGGAATAACTTTTTGATATTCCATTCGTTTTGGTCCAATGACAGCAATGGCGCCCCGTTCTCCCATCTCGTTTTCATAAGAAACAGAAATGACCGTACAATCTTCCATAGCTTTGAGTTCATTATCTTGACCAATTTTAACGGTAATACCGATGTTATTCACATCTACAACATGAAGTATTTCTTGTTTTTCAATGGCGTTTAAGAGTAATCGTATTTTATCAACGCTTTGAAACTCAGGTTGTTTTAAAATATTGGTTTGACCCGATAAAAAATATTTATCCTGGGCCATTTTCGTAAACGCACTCACTAAAATACCGACGAGCTCATCGTAATATTCGATGCGGTCATCCAAATTGTATTCTTGAAGTTTTTCACGAAGGATAGTATCAATTTGTGAAATAGGACAATCATAAAGCAATTCATTTAAAATTCCAATGACTTTATCTAAATCTTTTGCATGAATGGCATCAGGAATAATGATTTTTTTACTATCAACATATCCTTGATCAGTTACCATCAATAACACACCTAGATTATCATTAAGTTTGACAAACTGTAGTCGTTTAATTTTAGATCGATAGGCTGCACCACCCAAAACAAGGGATGCATAATTGGTAATCTCAGTCACCAACGCCATAGATTCTTTAATAGCTTGTTCTCGACTAATTAGCTCTTGATCAAAAATTTCATCAATCATCGGAAAAGATGTACTATATTCTTTGCGTTCAATAATATCTTGAACATAAATTTTATACCCAGCTTCTGATGGAACACGTCCGCTCGATGAATGAGTCTTGACAATCAATCCCAATTCTTCCAAAATAACCATATCATTACGAATGGTTGCGGACGAATATCCGAAATCAGGAAGATCTGCTAATGATTTTGATCCAACTGGTTCAGCAGTCCGTACATATTCTTCAACAATCCAATTAAGGATTTTTCTTTGACGTGACGAAATCATTGCATCCTCCTTATCACTTAGTATTTGATACTGCTAATATTATACTCAAAAAAATTAGCACTGTCAAGTTGTTTGTGCTAATTTTTATATTGATTTTTTTGTTTACGAGCTGATTTGGCAATTATTTTGTCTTGATCACTGACTTGATATGAATCACAAATCTTACTAATTGACTTTGAGTGAATAAAAGAATCTAATCGTCCATCCAAGAGCACCCATGTTTTTTTAGGATTGACAATATATAATGTAGACACAAGCCATGCCACTCCCATTTTTACATAATAATCTTCATCACGAATAGTAGGAATAACCTCGATCATAGCGTCCATATAGGGTTCTTTTGAATAGTAAATTAAGAGTAACACCGTTCCCAATCTCTTGCTGTAAGGGAAGGAAGAACTCAATAGACTCATCACATATGCAAATCCCAAATCTAAATTTTTTGCAAATTGACGTACACCGGCTGCAAAAGAATCACAAACAGCCCAATTATCGATGTAAGGAATAAATGAATTAATGTATTTTTTTAACTT
>JBAYFA010000157.1:0-3206 GCA_041667425.1 Bacilli bacterium | reverse complement strand
CGCATGGTAGTCTCTGTGATGGCTATGATGCTTCCTTTTCTTATTATTACATTCTTATTCCAAGGTGCAATGTCTTTAGGACCTGAGTCAATTGCTGGAGAAAAAGAAAGAGGAACGATTGCCACTTTACTCATTACTCCTACTAAGCGAAGTAATCTGGCTTTAGGGAAAATTTTCTCACTTTCAATTTTAGCGAGTTTAAGTGCTGCTTCGAGTTTTATTGGAATTATTCTATCGCTCCCTAAACTTATGGGAATCAGTGGAAATACCAATATATATGGAATGAAAGAGTATGCACTTGTACTTGTTGTCTTGGTAGTGACGGTTCTTGTTATTATTGGTCTTATTTCCAATTTGTCAGCATTTGCCAAAAATATCAAAGAAGCATCTGCCATTGTTTTACCGATTTACTTGCTTTCGATGTTTATTGGATTAACGTCGATGTTTTCTAGTTCGGCAGCATCAAAGGATATTTTATATTGTCTTCCAATTTATAATTCTGTTCAAATATTAACACAAATTTTTACTTTTGAAATTAATTATTGGCAATTTGCAATTATGGGTATTTCAAATATTGTGATTGCTACCCTGTTAGCCTTTGCCTTAACACGATTGTTTAATAATGAAAAAGTGATGTTAACTAAGTAATAATAGGGCTATTTGTTTATAAAAACACCATCTCATTTGAGGTGGTGTTTTTTAAAAAGTAAAGATTATGAGCTTTTTTTATAGAAATACGCCATTCCAGCTTCCGCTGTTTCTTTATATTTAGGATGCATATCTAATCCAGTTTGATACATCGTTTCAACAATCATGTCAAAAGAAATTTTACGAGAATTACTTAAGAAGTAAGCAATTCGGCTCGCATTAATTGCTCGAATAGCGGCAACGGCATTGCGTTCAATACATGGAATTTGTACATATCCATCAATGGGGTCACACGTTAGTCCTAAATGATGTTCCATTGCAACTTCAGCAGCATATTCGATTTGTTCAATAAACATATTTGATAAACTTGCATGGGCAGCAGCAGCCATTGAACAAGCACTCCCCACTTCAGCTTGACATCCTCCCACTGCTCCACTAATGGTGGCATTGTGACGAATGAGGTTTCCAATGAGAGCGGCAGTTGCTAGCGCTTTTACAATCTTCATATCAGATAAGTTTTTCTTTTTATAGATGTAGTATAGCACGGCCGGTAATATTCCTGATGCTCCACAAGTAGGAGATGTTACGATGATCCCGCCTGATGCATTTTCTTCACTTACAGCAAAAGCGTAAGCACTGACCAATCGATTTTCCATAATATCATCGGTTTCATCTTCAATCTTTTTGTTCAACAATTCATTGGCTTTTCGAATTACTTTTAATTTTCCTGGAAGAACTCCAGTGGCTTTTAAGCCAGTTTCAATTGAAATTTTCATTTGATTCCAAATGGATAATAAAAAGTCATCGATTTCAGGGCCTTCCACTTGTTTAACATATTCATAAAGAGATAAATTATTGTCAATGCAATAGGATTTGATTGAAGAAAAGGTTGTATGAGGATAAACCAGAGGGTTTTCAATGGGGGCATCATTGAATACAATTTCTCCCCCCCCTACACTGTTTACATAAAATGTTTCAAGTAATGTATCTTGATTGTATACTTCAAATTTTAATGCATTGGGATGTTTGTCCACATCAATTCTAGAATAAAAAACGACTTCATGAGGAGCCAATGTATCTTGAATTACTTGATACGTGAGATGGCCTTCGCCAGTTAATGCAAGAGAATTATATAAAGTTACTGCATAAGAGGTGGCTTGAGGATATAATTTTTTAATTTTCAAAGAGGCAAAATAGGGCCCCATTGTATGAGAACTAGAAGGACCCCGTCCTACTTTATAAAGGGTACGAATGCTTTGCATAGTGAGTGGATTTCCTTTCTATGATGAAATGATGTTCATTTGGGTTCCAACGTATTTAAAGGCTTCCAAAGCACGATCTAAATCTTCTTTGGTATGGTTAGCGCTTAACATACAACGGAGGCGTCCTTTTCCTTGAGGTACGGTTGGAAAGACGATGGCAGAAACAAAAATTCCTTCTGTGAGCAATGTTTTCGAAAATAACATGGTTTTTGCTTCATCACCAATCATTACTGGAGTAATGGGGGTTTGGCTATGACCTATATCAAAGCCTAATTTTTGTAAACCAGCTTTAAAATAGGTACTATTTTCCCATAAACGTTTGGTGTAAGCATCGCTTTCGGATAGAATTTTTACTGCTTCGATGGTGGAGGCAATGGCAGCGGGTGGTAGTGCCGTTGAAAATAGAAGAGGTCTTGCTCGATGTAACAACCAATCTTTGACGATTTGTTTAGAAGCAAGGTATCCTCCGATGACGCCAATGGCTTTGCTTAAAGTTCCAACTATAAAATCTACTTTTCCATTTAAATGAAAATGATCGACTGTTCCTCGACCGGATTCACCTAATACTCCACTACCATGAGCATCGTCGACATAGGTTAGGGCTTGGTAGGTATTTGCTAATTCAACGATTTGAGGAAGATTTGCGATGTCTCCATCCATAGAAAATACGCCATCCGTTATAATAAAGACGTTTTTATATTGAGAACGATGAATTTTTAAGAGTGATTCTAAATGAGTCATGTCACTATGGTGATAGACTAACCGGTCAGCCTTGGATAAACGGATTCCATCAATGATAGAAGCATGATTGAGTTCATCACTAATAATGAGATCTCCTTTATCGGTTAATGTGGGAATGACTCCTAAATTGCAGGTGAAACCTGATTGAAAACAGGTGACAGCCTCTTCGTGCTTAAAGGTAGCCAAAGTTGCTTCTAACTGTTCAAGTAAATCTTGATTACCAACAATGGTTCGTACTGAACCGGTTCCCACCCCATATTGATTAATGGCGTTAATGGCAACGTGTTTCATCCGCTCATGGGTTGCTAGACCTAAGTAATTATTACTAGATAGATTAATAACGGAATGATGATTTAAGTTAATGATGTGATCAATGGGTCCATAATTGATGGGGAGTATTCGATAAACTCCAGTCTTTTTTAATTCATTAACTTTGTCTTCGAGAAATGAGTATTTATTCATGAATAACCTCCTCAGGAAATAATATGATTTTTCCACAATTACCACTTTTCATTAATTCTCCAGCAAGGTTCACTTCACGAAGCGGTAGTTGGT
>JBAYFA010000156.1:0-3234 GCA_041667425.1 Bacilli bacterium | reverse complement strand
TACCAATGAGAACCGAATTTATGGAAGAAATCCAAGACAACTTAATTCTTGAATTTTACAACCGTTAAATAAAAATCACCCGAAAGGGTGCTTTTTTATGCCATAAAGGGTTTTTGATTTTGCTCTTGAGTATCACTCCTGCATATGTGGGGAAGATGTGATACAATATTCATGTAGTGTATAGTCCTTTGGGTGAATTTGCTTTCATATTCTAGTTCTAGAAAGATTATAAATTACTTTTTGATTTATTGTGTCTTTGGTCTGTCATCAATTGTAACACTACAATGTGAGTAGTTTGATTAAAATGATGTGAGCATTTTCATTAAAATGAGGTCTTGCAACTCTTTAAGAAATATGTTATAATAGTTGTAGTTTCGTTTTTTAAAATAGTCATTTAAAAAACGATAGTAGCAAATGCTAATATATAGTCAAGGAGGAATATTATATGGCAACTATATCAAATTTACCTAGTCAAGAAATTGGTTTAAAATCACCTAAAGTATTTAGTCGAATTCGGTCAACCATTGAAACGGCTTTCTATGGAAACAATGTTATTGAAGTGACCAGCGTTGCGCAAGCTTATGAATTGGCAAAAAATGCACCAGGAACAATCATTACCGATCAATTGGTCGCCAATGCAGCCGAGTTAGGATTGCCTGAAGATGCTCATGTCTTATTATTTAATGATGGGAATATTACAGGTCGTCAAGCTCGACTTCGTCGTCTTGTTGATAAAGACAATGCGGAAAAATTCGCATCGCTTGTTCGTGAAATTGAATTCAAAGCTCACAAAAAAACTATGTATCATGCTCAAGCCATTATTGGTCTTGATCCAGAATTTATGGTCAAAGCCCATTTGTTGGTTCCAGCAGGATATGAAAATACCTTATACAATTGGGTACATAATTTTCAATTTGTGAACGAAGAAACACTCGCTCTTTACAAAACATCTAAAAAGCTCAATGAAGCAGATATTTTCATTTTTGCTGATCCTGATTGTTATCCTGCAGAATTTCCTGAAGGACTTGCTTTATTTGATGAATTTAACAATTGTGCTTGTTTACTTGGATTGCGTTACTTTGGTGAATTCAAAAAAGGAACACTCACACTTGCGTGGTCTATTGCTGCTAGAAATGGCTATACTGCATGTCACGGTGGACAAAAACGGTTTAATCTTGAAAACGGACAACAACGCGTTATTGGGGTATTTGGATTATCTGGAAGTGGAAAATCAACCATTACTTTGTCTGATCACAATGGCAAATTTGATACCACTGTTTTACATGATGATGCCTTCATTATTTCCAATACCGATGCATCCAGTATTAGTTTAGAACCAGCATATTTTGATAAAACACAAGATTATCCAACCGATAATCCTCAACGTAAATATTTTGTAACTATTCAAAACTGTGCAGCAACGCGCGATCAAGATGGAAAAATCGTCGCTGTGACTGAAGATGTTCGGAACGGAAATGGACGAACTGTTAAGAGTCGTTTTGCAACAGCTAAACGGGAATATCGGTTTGCTAAAAACTGTGATGCTATTTTTTGGATTATGAAAGATAGTTCATTACCTCCTGTTGTGAAAGTCAATGATCCAGCCCTTGCCTCTGCGATGGGAGCAACTCTTGCTACTAAACGGACGAGTGCTGAATATACAAAAGGGGAAGATCCCAATAAATTGGTCATCGTTCCTTATGCTAATCCATTTAGATTGTATCCATTGGAACAAGATTTCTTGAAATTTAAAGATTTATTTGCTAACATGGGCGTTGAATGCTATATTATTAATACTGGATTCTTCCTTGAAAAGAAGATTACTCCGAAAGTAACCTTGGGATTGATTGAAAATATCGTGACTGGGAAAGCCACATTCCAAAAGTTTGGACCATTCACTGAATTACAATATTTACCAATTGAAGGGTTTGAACCCAATTTTAAAGATTCAAACTATGTTAAAATGGTTGCTGAAAGAATGCAAGATCGTTTAAGTTATGTTGAAGAACTTGATTCTGTTAATCGGTTACCAGAAGAGGCCCTATCAGCGATTCGTAAAGTGACTGAAGAAGCCAAATAAAGGAGATTATTATGGGAGTTAAAATAGTTGATACAGTATTACGTGATGGTCATCAATCTCTTGTTGCAACAAGAATGACGACTGAAGAGATACTAAGCTGTATCGATGAATTAGATAATGTGGGTTACCACGCCCTTGAAGTATGGGGTGGAGCGACCTTCGATTCATGCATTCGTTTTTTGAATGAAGATCCATGGGAACGACTTCGTTTAATTCGTTCTCGTTGTAAGAAAACGAAATTGCAAATGTTATTTCGTGGTCAAAATATTTTAGGATACAAACATTATGCGGATGATGTTGTTGAAGAATTTGTTAAAAAATCATTAGAAAATGGAATTGATATCATTCGTGTGTTTGATGCTCTTAATGATATTCGTAATTTAAAATGTGCGGTGGATTCCACTAAAAAATATGGAGGACATTGCCAAATCGCTCTTTCCTATACAACGAGTCCTGTTCACACGGTTGATTACTATGTAGACTTAGCTAAAAAAGTAGAAGAGATGGGGGCAAATTCTTTATGTATTAAAGATATGGCGGGTGTTCTTCTTCCAGAAGATGCGTTTGAATTAGTTTCAAAACTGAAAAAAAATACCCGTCTTCCCATTGAACTTCACGGACATTGTACAGGTGGAATTTGTGAAATGACCTATATGCGGGCTATTGAGGCAGGTGTTGATATCATCGATACGGCGTTATCGCCTTTATCAGGAGGAACTTCACAACCATCAACTGAAGCATTTCAATATGCATTGGGTGGGACTGCTGAAGACCCACATCTGAATGTGGCAGCGCTTGAAAGAGCTACGGCCATTATGACAAAAATTAAAGATCAATATTTAAAAAATGGTCTATTAAATCCGAAAGCTTTGACTTCTAACCCCAGTATTTTAAAATATCAAGTTCCTGGGGGAATGTTATCTAATTTGATGAGTCAATTAAAAGAACAAGGAGCAATGGATCGTTATGAGGAAGTACTAAGAGAGATTCCACGAGTTCGAAAAGACTTGGGATATCCTCCATTGGTTACTCCTTTATCACAAATGGTGGGAACTCAGGCGGTATTAAACGTCATGACGGGTGAACGCTACAAGATGGTTCCTAAAGAAATTAATGAATATCTTCATGGATTATATGGAAAAAGCCCAGCTGAG
>JBAYFA010000155.1:0-3259 GCA_041667425.1 Bacilli bacterium | reverse complement strand
GGTTAAAATTTCTAAACCTTGAGCAATACTTTTTTGAATGGAACCTTCAACTTTCATTAGGATTTCTTTTCCATTTTCACTAATTTTTGTTAAGACAATTCTCCGATTGAGTGGATCAGTAAACCGAATAACTAAATCATTTTCAACAAGACTATCAATAATACGGGTTAATTGTTGATTGGAAACCCCTAGTTTTTGAGCTAAACCACTCATTGATAAAGGTCCACTTTTATAAATGTTAATTAAACAAAAGAATTGATGAGGGGATAATTTAAATCCCGCACATACTGGAAAATTCATAAAGTTTTTCCGAACATCAGGAGCAAACAACATGACTTCGCGGATAAATATCTTTATTTTTTCACTCTTCATCATTTATTCCTCTTCTTTCAAACGAGTAGTCCCAAAGGTTCAAACAGAGATTCACGTTTTTATCATCTTGATTATTATAGCATACCTTTTATTTTATGACAAGATATAATTTAACTTTTGTTTATATTAAATATATATGAAATGTTATTGACACGATTTTAAACCTAGAGTATAATTCATTTATATTAAATATGATAGTATTCACATAAAGTTATGTACTATTTTGCATCAAAGGAGGCATTATATGATCTATCAATTAAAAAGGTATTTATATGCTTAAACTTTTTAAACGGTTTCGGACTAGGGACTGGTTATTTGTCCTTATTTTATGTGGTTTTGTTGTAGGTCAAGTCTATTTTGATGTAACACTACCCACCTACACAGCCAAAACTTTTAATGCAATGAAGAATTTTTCTACAATTGGCGAAATCCTAAGTATCGGCCTAACAATGCTCTTGTTTTCAATTGGTAGTATGGCTTGTTCAATTGTTGTTAGTTACATTGCCACTTCTCTTGCTGTTAAGTTTTCAGCACGTCTTAGACGCAGTTTGTTTTCAAAAGTGCAATCTTTTTCTTTTGAAGAAACAGGCAAATTCTCAACTGCTAGTTTACTGACTCGTTCAACAAATGATATTCAACAAGTCCAAATGGCCATTATGATGATTTTGCGAATGGCAATATCAGCTCCATTAACCGCTGTATGGGCAATAGTAAAGATCAATGCAAGTAGCAGTGAATTAACCATTGCTTCTTCGCTATGGATTGTTATTCTAGTAACGCTCTTAACCACTATTTTCTTGCTCGTTTTACCAAAATTTAAAATTGTTCAAAAACTTACAGATAAGTTAAATGGGGTTACTAGAGAAAATATGCTAGGCCTTCGTGTTGTAAAAGCATACAACGCCGATACTTATCAAGAAAAAAAGTTTGATACCGTTAACACTGATTTGACTAAAACCAACCTCTTTGTCAACCGCATTATGGGCCTCATGCAGCCAGCTATGATGCTCGTGATGAATGGAATTACACTAACGATATATTGGTTGGGGGCAAGTCTATTAAATAGCAACACCAGCAATTTAGACTATCCAACAATGATGGCTTTTTCTATGCTTGTCATGCAGGTCCTTATGGCGTTTATGATTTTAACCATGCTATTCATTATGGTTCCCCGGGCTTCTGTATCCGCGAAGCGAATTAATGAAGTTTTGCAAACTCCATTAAGTATTATGGATCCACTAAACGGTAGTGAAGAATTTAAAACACAAGGTGAAATTGAATTTAAAAATGTCTGCTTTAAATATCCTGGGGCTGAACAATGCATTCTTCAAAATATTTCCTTTAAAGTAAAGAAAGGTCAAACAGTCGCCGTGATTGGTTCGACTGGATCAGGCAAATCAACCCTTATTAATCTTGTTCCACGTTTTTTTGATGCAACTGAAGGAGAAGTCCTAGTTGATGGTGTTAACGTTAAAAATGTGACCCAAGAAAACCTTAGAAAAAGAATTGGTTATATTCCCCAAAAAGGCATCTTATTTTCAGGTAGCGTTTCAGATAACATTGGCTATGGTGTTTTAAGTCTATCTTTAGATAAAATGACTGAAGTAGCATCCGTTGCCATGGCGGATGAGTTTATCATTAATATGGAAGGTGGCTATAATGCTGAAATTGCTCAAGGTGGAAAAAATGTCTCTGGTGGACAAAGACAACGATTATCCATCGCTCGGGCAGTTGCCATTTCTCCTGAAATATACATTTTTGATGATAGTTTCTCAGCACTTGATTATACTACCGATAAGGCCGTACGAGAAAACTTAAAACACTATACAAAAACGGCAACAAGTCTCATCGTTGCCCAACGAATTGGCACCATTTTAGATGCTGATATGATTATCGTTTTAGAACAAGGCAAAATTGTAGGATCAGGAACTCATCAAGAGTTATTGCATTCTTGCGAGGTTTACCGTGAGATTGCTTTATCACAGCTTTCTTTGGAGGAATTAGGGATATGAATCAAAAAGAAGTATCACAACGTCGCCCTGCAGGTGGCGGTCCTATGGGTGGAATGATGGGTGGCCGAAGCGGAGCTAAAGCAAAAGATTTTAAAGGAAGTATGATCAAACTCATAAAATACTTAAAACCTTACCTTCCTTTACTTTTATTAGCGATTGCTTTTACGACTGTATCAACCATTCTTACCATCATCGCGCCAACTTATGTTGGAAATTTGTCGGATCAAATTGCTGTTTCCATGTTTGGAATGACAATTGATATGACTCAAGTCGCAAAATTTGCAATAATATTAGCTATCTTTTATATATCAAGCATGCTCTTATCGTATACCCAAGCCTTTATTATGGCAGGTATCAACCAAAATGTTTCAAAATCACTTAGAACATCTATTTCCAAAAAAATCAATAAAATACCTCTCAAATATTTTGATTCTCATAATTTTGGTAATATCTTAAGTCGCGTTACCAATGATGTAGATACGATTGGACAAACACTTAATCAAAGCATTAGTGCTCTTATCTCATCTATTATTATGCTTGTAGGTGTTTTAATTGCCATGTTTATTACCTGTTGGCAGCTGGCTCTAACAGCTCTTGTCACTGTTCCCTTAAGTTTTATGATCATGATGACCGTTGTCAAGTTTTCTCAGAAATATTTTAAAGCTCAACAAAAAAGTCTAGGGTTGTTAAATGGACATATTGAAGAAATTTATTCAGGACAAAATATTGTAAAAGCCTTTAACGGTGAAAAAAAGGCTGAAAAACAATTTGATGAAATCAATGATGTCCTTCTTGTTAGTACCAAAAAAGCTCAATTTCTTTCAGGAATGATGATGCCCATTATGTCATTTATCTCGAATTTAGGATATGTGGCC
>JBAYFA010000154.1:0-3271 GCA_041667425.1 Bacilli bacterium | reverse complement strand
CAATCGGGGGTAATGTGTGTGAAGGCAATATTCTTGATTTAGAATACCGATCTTTTATCGGATATTATCCCATTGTTCAACGTCATGGAATGACCATTGGCGAACTGGCTCAAATGTTTAATGAACATTTTGGAATTGGGTGTCACTTAATCATCGTTCCGATGGAAGGATGGACTAGATCAATGGACTTTAATGACACGTCACTGCCGTGGTTGTGCCCATCACCGAACATTCCGACTTTAGATACTGCTTATTTATATAATGCAACCTGTATTTTTGAAGGAACTAATGTTTCTGAAGGAAGAGGAACCACTAAACCATTTGCGTATATTGGAGCTCCTTATATCAATCAAAAACAATTAACTGCCGTTTTGAATGACTATCATTTACCGGGAGTTCTCTTTACGCCAATCACTTTCACGCCTACGTTTTCTAAACACATGGGGTTCCTTTGTAAAGGGGTTCAAGTCCATATAATTGATAAAACAACGTTTGAAGCTGTTAAAACTGGATGGACAATGCTGGATGTTATACGTAAACTCTATATAAAAGATTTTAAAATTCTTCCTCCTTATAAAGAGGGTGGAAAACGAATGTTGGAATTGAATACGGGTTGTTCATATATTGTAAATGACGTGTACACTCTTTCTCAACAATGGGAATTATTAAATCACGATTCAAAAGCATTTAAAAAAGATCGAAAGCCATATTTATTATATTAGGAGAGACCATGAAAAAAATAAATGAAATGACGCTTAAAGAAAAAATTGGACAATTATTAATCGCTGGATTTGATGGATTAGAATATAACGAACACACTCGTCAATTGATTGAAGAATACCAGGTAGCAAATATTATTTTATTTGCTCGAAATATTCATTCTATTGAACAATTATCTAAACTTAATCGAACTATTCATCAAAAAGTGATGGACAATACTGGTTTGATGCCTCTGATTGCTATTGATCAAGAGGGAGGAATCGTAACTAGAATTATGTCTGGTGCGACTTTTTGTCCTGGCGCCATGACCCTTTGTGCCACTCAACCGGAAAATGCCAATAAAATAGGTAGCATTATGAGTGAAGAATTGTCACGATTGGGAATCAATTTGAATCTTGCCCCTGTTTTAGATGTGAATAATAATCCAAAAAATCCAGTCATTGGGGTACGCAGTTATAGCGATGATCCTAAGATGGTTGCCCTCATGGGAGTTGAATTCATTAAAGGTATGCAAAAAGATGGATTACTGGCAACGGCGAAGCATTTTCCAGGACATGGAGATGTCATTGTTGATAGTCATTTGGGATTGCCTGTTATTGATAAAACGATTGAAGAGATTCAAAAAGTGGAACTCGTTCCTTTTAAAAAAGCCATTGAAAATGGTATCAAAGCCATTATGAGCGCTCATATCTATTTTACAGCCTATGAAACTAATGGATGTCCAGCGACACTATCTCACCGAATTATGACGGGTCTTCTACGTGAAGAATTGGGTTTTGAAGGACTTATTATTAGTGATTGTATGGAAATGAAGGCGATTGATGAGACGGTTGGGGCTGCTGCTGGAGCCGTTACTGGAATTATTGCCGGATTAGATATGGTTTGTATTTCCCATACTCTAGAAAAACAACTTTCTTTTTTGAATTTGATGGAACAAGCCATCAAAGATGGTCGAATCACTGAACATGAAATTGATGAAAAAGTAAAGCGAATTTTAAAAGCCAAAAAAGAGTCACACGCCATTATTCAGGCGAATTTTATTGATAATTTTGAAAACATCCAATATTTTCCGCATTTACCTCACAAAAAAATTGCTGAAGATATTACATTATCTTCATTAACGTGTGTGAAAGGGGAACGATTCTTTCTAAAAGATCGTACTCTACTCATTGCAACGGCTCCTTTTGCAATGACTATTGCTGAAGATAAGATGGATACAAGGAATGTTATTGAAGCTGTTCGTAGACAAATTCCTGATATTACTTGTTTAAAAATGGAATTGAATCAAATTGATTATCGCTTAATTAATGAGGTTTCTAATTATGATACGGTTATTATATGCAGTTATAATGCCGTTAACTATAAAAAACAAGCAAAAATGATTAATACCATCATTAATAAAGCGACAAAGACGTTTGTTATTTCAATGAGAAATCCTTATGATTATTTAGTCTTAGATAATGTAAAAAATTATTTAGCTTTATATGAATATACTCCTAATTCGGTTCAAGCAGTAGTAGAATATTTAGCAGGTAACTTAACTCCACGAGGTAAAATGCCTATCACATTAAAACGAGCTTTTAATATATTTGCATCTGTCTATGTTGGACTTCCGGAATATCCTAGAGAGAAAAACTTTGAATACATGGAATTTTTAAAGGAAAGAAATATTAATACTATTTTTATTTCTGCACATATGCCAGAAGTATTGCCAGATTTTTTAGAAGATTTAACGCAAACGATTCAAAAGGCCAATGAATTAGGGCTGAAAGTCATTTTAGATGTATCAAAGAAAGTGATTGATCGTCTTGGGATTCCTAAAGGTATTTATTCGCTTCGGTTGGATTGGGGATTTAGTTGTAATGATGTTTTAGAATTATCAAAGCATGATTTCTTTATTGAAATTAATGCGTCTATTGCTCGTCGTGAAGAAATTGAATTTTTAATTTCTCGAGGGATTGATTTTTCAAAATTGCGGATTAGTCATAATTTTTATCCAAAACCATATACAGGACTTAGTCAAAAAGATGTGTTGAGTCGTAATCTTCTTTATAAGTCATTGGGACTTCATATCATGGCGTATGTTCCTTCGCGTAAGGGGAAAAGACCTCCTATTTTTGAAGGACTCCCAACCGTTGAAGAACATCGACATCTCGACTTGCTTGCAAGTCTTGCTGATTTGTCGATGCTTGAAGTGGATGAGGTTTGTTTTGGAGATGCTTATTGCACTGAAGAGGAACTTTTAGAAGCATTGGATTATAATCGTGACTTAATTACTATTCCGTTAATGGTCTACGAAGGAATTAGTGATGTAGAACGGGCTATTTTAGAAAAAGTTCACATCAATCGTACTGATGAAAACCCTTATGCAATTCGTTCATCAATACGAGAGATCAACTCGATTCCTGCTTTTAACACCACTCCTCGTCGAAAAATGATGGTGACCATTGATAATGAACATTTTTTACGTTATCAAGGGGAATTATCAATTATGCGCCAAGATTTGCCGTGTGATGCGCGTGTTAATGTGATTGGAGAGGCGATTATGAGT
>JBAYFA010000153.1:0-3280 GCA_041667425.1 Bacilli bacterium | reverse complement strand
CCACCCTGGATGCCAAATTTCTAAAAATATACCCATTAACATATAACTAGCTACCACCAATACAATAATGAGGCCCATTGACAAAAACTTTTTTGAATACAAAATGGTTGACATCATCGGAATAATAAAAAATAAGACCCATAATGGATGCCATAACCCTTCAGTAAATCCAAAAAATAGAAACACAGCCATCACAACCAACGGGGTAATTCCCATAATTTTATGCTTCCAACTATTGGTATGATTCAAAGTAGCCACTTCATCGTGTACCATTTTAATACCAATCTGATCCATTTCTTTTTGATTGTCTAAATCAATTTCTTTTTCTTGATTATTTTCAATATAAATTACTTTTTTCATTTGTTCTCCTATAAATGGATAATCTGTTCAACACGAACAGTCTTTCCAATTTCTAATTTTTTTCGATATTCAATAACTGTAAATTCACTATTTCCTTTCACAATGACCTCATCACCTGATAGGCGATTTCCAACAACATTAATCACTTCAATAGAAGTTGCCTCAATATCTCGTACTTTAGTTAAGCCATGTTTACTTTCAATAAAAACAATATCCCCATAAATATTTTGAAAAGTACTGTCTTTCGTTTTTACTTGTAGATGATCAACATTGATGTCTTGACTAAATTGTCCCTTTCCTGATAAATGTAAAGTTTCTGCTTCGGTTTCACCCATCACAGTGATAGTTCCACTACAGTGTAGTTCATTTCCCTTTAAATTTTTTTGAAACCGACAGCTTCCGCTGATGTGTCCGCTTTGTACATCAGCATTTTCAATGAAAACACAAGCACCAGCAACATTTAATTGTTCAACTTGAATAGATCCCGTCATTTTAGCACTACCAGCGACCCGAATGTTTTTATATGATCCACCGTTTATTGATCCTGATCCTACAATTTTAATATCTTCCATATACCCTCCTATAAATTTTTGGCAATCATATTTGCCACATCTTCAAATCTAATTTGTTTAATAATTTTTAAATGATGATCCATGATCAATTCATCTTTCGCAAACAATATATATTTACGATCTGATTCAACAATGTAACAAGTATAAGTCAAACAATTAATAGCACTAAAATCAGTTTCCTTATAGTCTTCAAAACTGATATCTTCTTTGCATAAAGAAAAGATGTAAATCAAAATAATATCATATAAATAAAGAATAGGTTTGCGCATAGCAAACATCTTTAATATAAATGGGTCTAGATCCTCTATTAGCACAATTTCACGCATATTAAAAGGTCGCTTTTCCAAATCCGGATTTAAAAATGCTCGTAATTGATCCAACTGATACATATCTTTGAGTTCTAAAATTTTTTGAATTCGTGGAATAATTAACTCACGCTTAAAATACGTTTCTTGACCAGTGGACACTGCTTGTTTATTAAACCACTCATTTGGAATTAAGCCTTCACGTTTCCATCGATAAAGTTGTCCATAAGAAATATTCATTTCTATTAATAAATCCTTTTTTGATATCACAATGTCACCTCATAAAATCATTATAGCATAACATTGTTACACTGTCAAGCATATTTTGCAAAATAATGTTATATTAAGAAAAAATCACACTTTTCAGTGTGATTTAAAATTATTATGCTTGATAATACAGCCATAAGAATAATCCCGATATGCCAAGAAACACAAGACCAACAATTATAAGAAATCCAAATCCTTGTTGTCGATCAAGTTTTGCCATTCGATAATCATAAAATGTTTTATGTTTCACTTTCATCATATCGTTACGAAATAGGTCAAAAAATCGTCCTACTCCATACACCAACATATCAAAAGTTCCTCCATTGCTCGAAACAACTAATAAACCATATCCTGTAATTAACACACCCGCAACAAAGAAGGCATCAGTTAATACTTGATATATTTCAATAGCATCATCGAGACTAAATATATGCTTTGATAACACAATAATGAGAACAATGACCAGTCCCACACTCGTAGTAATCAAATATCGAATAACGTTTTTCATGACTTTCCTTTTTAAGATGGATTACTTTCTTCCAACTCTTTTTTATATTTTTCAAACTCTGCCGAATTACAATAAATGAAATGGTCGGCTGAAACTTCTCTCATAACGGGTTCTTCGGTTGAAAGTTCATGATCCGTCAATGGATTATACACAGTTCTTTGTCTTCTTTTTTCAAAAAATGGGTCAGGAAATGGAATCGCTGATAAAAGTGATTTTGTGTATGGATGCAGTGGATGATTAAATAATTCATCACTGGATGCAAGTTCAACGATTTTCCCATAATACATAACAGCAATACGATCAGAAAAGTATTTTACAACTGCTAAATCATGGGCGATAAACATAGTTGTCAATCCCATTTTTTCACTTAATTCTCTTAATAGATTAATAACTTGAGCTTGAATCGATACATCCAAAGCAGAAATTGGTTCATCAGCAATCACAAGTTCAGGATTCAAAATAATAGCACGGGCAATTCCAATCCGCTGCCGTTGTCCTCCTGAAAATTCGTGAGGATAACGAGTAGCATGTTCATGAACGAGCCCAACCAAATCTAAAATCTTATATACTTGCTCATCAATGTATTTTTTGTTTTTAATTCCACGAATAATGAGTCCTTCCGCAATAATATCACGAACAGTCATCCGTGGATCTAAAGAAGCAATTGGATCTTGAAAAATCATCTGAATTTTATTCATGATACGATCTTTGCTCGCCAATTTTAATTCTTCTTTATATTCCTTATTTAATGCTTCTAATTTTTCAGGTTTTTTTTCTTTAGCAATCAGAGGATCAAATCGATCACGTACCTTTTGCATTTCAAATTGAGCAAATTCACGATTACAGTATTTATGATCATACTTAGCAGACTTAATAAGTGCCGTATTTTCTTCAACCACTTTAATCAATGCTTCATTGCTTTTTTTGACCAGTATTTGATATTTATCCTTTTCAGACTGAGCATCACGCCCTTTATCAATGGCCTCTTTTAGCTCTTGCTTATACGTTTTGATCTCTGCATGACACTTTTTTTTAGCATTTTTAATGGCTTGTTTATATGGACGAATTCCCGCACAAATGCGTTTTCCATCAAAATAAACAGATCCACCGGTGATATCATACAAACGAATAATCGCCCGTCCTGTGGTTGTTTTTCCACAACCAGATTCTCCAACAAGTCCAAAAACTTCCCCTTTATAAATCTCAAAATTAACATCATTAACAGCTTTTAACACTTTACGCCCTAATTTGAAAAATTGTTCAAGATG
>JBAYFA010000152.1:0-3367 GCA_041667425.1 Bacilli bacterium | reverse complement strand
GTGATTTTACTCAAAAAGAAGATTTAAAAACGTACTTAAATGCGTACAATGATACCATTATAGAGGATGTTGACAAAATTGTGTATAGCGATTTGGCCGAACAATTTACAGGAATTATGTCAAGTCTCGTTGATGGAATTTCAATTGTTCTAATTGCATTTGCTGCTATATCTTTGGTGGTTTCTTCAATCATGATTGGAATTATTACCTATGTATCGGTATTAGAACGAACCAAAGAAATTGGTGTTTTAAGAAGCTTGGGAGCGAGAAAGAAAGATATTACTCGTGTTTTCAATGCTGAAACTATGATGATTGGGTTTGCAGCGGGTGTCTTTGGAATTGGAATTACCCTTTTGCTGAATATACCTCTTGATTCCATCTTAACGAAGGCTGTATCAAATATGGAAAATATAGCGGATTTATCTGCTGCCCATGCAGTTTTGCTTATTGGTGTGAGCGTTGTGTTGACCTTGATATCTGGATTAATTCCTGCTAGAATTGCCGCTAGGAAGGATCCTGTAGAAGCGCTACGTGTTGAATCATAATTAAAAAAGAAGTGTGATTTCTTTTTAAAAAAAGAAATCACACTTTTTTACTTTAGTATTGCGAGACGAAGTAAGTTATGTTAAAATAAGGTAGGTGAAATTATGAAAAAATCTCCGATTGGTATTCTTGATATGAATATTGAAAATATATCTATTTTAAATGATTTAGCTAAAGCTTTTCCTCATGAACATTTTATTTATGTTTATGATCCGGAATGTCCTCAATATGAGGGACTTTCTGAGGAAGAAATTCAATTGAGGGTCACAAAAAATTTAAATTACTTGATATCACGGCAGGTTAAACTCATTGTAACCGTGTCTAGTACGATTGTTGAATATTGTCGCGATTTACTTGAACAAGCCTTTGTTCCCGTTGTTAATATTGTTGATAGCATCGTTGATGAAGTGAACAATCGTTATGAACATAAAAATATGATATTTTTAGCCAACGAATATATGGTTCAAGCTAATCTTTATCAAAAAAATTTAAGATATAATCATTTGTATGCTATTTATTCGGATAATCTAAATCGCTTAATTAAAGATCAAAAAATGAAGACCAGTGATTCTTTTCGGTTGATGCGAGAAAATATGCGATTGTTATTATCAAAAGATGTTGATGTGATTGTTTTAGGTCACGTCAATTTGATGCTTCTTAAAACGGAAATACACGAATTTTTACCGGAAGCGGATATCCTTGATATTGGTGCATTGTTAGTTGAAAAAGTCAAAGCTGCTTTATTGACGGTTGAAAATATGTCAATGCGCGGAAAGCAAATTATTGAAATCCCGCAAATTGCTTCTCAACAAAAAGCAGACTATAGTAAAATTCTTCATATTAAACGAATTGAATGGAAAAAGAATAATTGATTTGTAGGGTATATTTGTGTTATAATATAGTTGCTAGTTAGTAAAGAAAGGATTATTTATGAGTCCAAAGAAAAGATTATCGATAAATATGAGAATTGTTATTGCCATGATTCTCATTGTTGCTCTTGTTGTTTCCTTGGCTGTTTTTTATTCGTCTATTTCTCTCATGATTCGAAGAATTAGTGATACCAGTGATCTTGATTCAATAGTAGAAGAGATTCAAGGATATTTACTCATTGTCATATTTTTAAATATTGGTTTTTTAGCTTTGTTAGCGAAAACAATGTTTGATATTTATCACGATGCGAAGGAAAATCATTACACGATTGAAATTTCAAAGATGACTTCGACCATTGATCAACAAACATCCATTGATAAACTTGATTTTGTCAACGATCGTTTGGTTAAATTAGTTGGAAATTTTGCAAACAATGTTAGTAATAATACGAAACGAGTTTATTCTGCTTTGTATCAAACTTATATGATTAAGAGCATGAAGACAGAAAAAGATTTTGAAAAGATTAAGATGTATACTGCGATATTGATGAGAGCTTATGCTGAAAGTTATAGCATGCGTGAAATTTATACTGATAAGAAGATTGAACGAATTGCCAACGCGGCCGTTATGTATGATATTGGAAAGCTTGGGACTCCTGGTTATATATTATATAAGGAAACTAACTTAGATCAAAGTGATTATGAGATGGCTAAACGCCACGCTTTAGTGGGATTTAATCTGATGGAAGCGATTAAACCAGAAATGATGCAAGGATCTTACGAGCAATATATGCGTGATATTTGTGGATATCACCATGAACGATTTGATGGTACGGGATATCCGTGGGGAATTAAGGGTGAAGAAATTCCTTTCATTGCTCGCGTTATTGCTCTTATTACAACATATGAAACTATTACGCGTGACCGACCGTATAAAAAAGCGATGACCCATGAAGAGGCACTTATTCTTGTTAATAATGAAAAGGGCCGTTATTTCGACCCCAAAATCGTAAAAATATTCAATGCTGTTGAACGTGAATTCAAAAAAATTAAAGAAATTGAATTATAAGATTGATGAAAAAAGAGTCTATTCAAATTGAATAGGCTCTTTTTTATTATTCTTTTGGCTCCTTAACAGGAGTATTAGTTGTTTTCTTTGATAATTCTTCTTTTAAACGAGCAATTTCTTCTTGTAATTCAAGTGCTTTTTGTTCATCTGGAGACGGTTTATCTCCACGTTTTTCTTTTCGATAATTCAAATAAACATTTCTAAAATTAATGACTTCATAAATCAAGAATCCAAGAAGAGGTAAGACGATACAAATTAAGAATCCAGTTGGAGTTTCAAGAAATAATAAGGCGTTCCCAATATTACGAACTCCTACTTTTTCAAATGATCCGACTACTTCAACAAAGTAGACGCGTTCAGCATGACCATCAGCCGGATCGGTTGATTGACCCAGTGACATGGCTTTATCACCTTGAGTGATATAATATTTGTCAACCGTATTGACTTCAATGATTCTATGGGTATAATAAACGAGGTTTCCAGTATTGTCTTCCCATTCGTAGGTGATGATATCACCGACGTCAAAGGTCAGGGCACTTGCTTCAACCCAACTATATCGTTTGATGACAATGATGTCACCTCGATCAAATCCATCAAAATCATATTCTTCATTGCCGGTAGACATAGAGTCTGATAAGACAATCATATAACTTTTACCAAAAAGTTTTGGAATTCCACCATTTTGATTAGAACTAAAAGCATAAATGGTGAAAAACAAAATTAAAACAATCAAAAATGATAAAATAACACTAATGACACTGTTAATAATTTTATTTATATTGGGATTTTTAAACATAGTATCTACCTCATAATATTCAATTAATCACATTTTAGCATGTTTTTACTTGAATGTCAACAAGAACTATCATAATAAAAATATTTTTTC
>JBAYFA010000151.1:0-3368 GCA_041667425.1 Bacilli bacterium | reverse complement strand
AGTGACTCACTAACAGATAAATATGCATCCTTTAAGGCAACATATTTTCCAACCAAAGCAACCGTGACATTCCCCTTTAAATTCTTTGACATTCTAACCAATTCTTCCCATTCAGTCATATCAAGTTCACCGACTTGCAATTCAAAATGTTTGACAATCAAATCATCAATATGTTGTTTAGCAAGATTAAGAGGAATTTCATACAAACATTTAACATCCCGTGCTTCAATAACGGCTTCTTTATCGACATCACAAAACAAGGCAATTTTATCTTTATCTTTATCGGTAATCTCTTTTTCGCTACGTAACACGATGACATCAGGACTAATGCCTATAGAACGCAATTCTTTGACGCTATGTTGCGTTGGTTTCGTTTTAATCTCTTTCGACGCCTCTAAGTAAGGTACCAACGTATTGTGGATGTAAAGCGTATTATTAAAGCCGATTTCTCGTCGAACTTGACGAATAGCTTCCAAAAATGGAAGAGATTCAATATCTCCAACCGTTCCCCCAATTTCGGTAATAATAATATCCGCTCCACTAAATTTAGCCGCATCATATACTGCCTCTTTAATAGCGTTAGTCACATGAGGAACTACCTGAACAGTTGATCCTCCATATTCCCCTCTTCGTTCCCGATCAATAACTTTTAAATATATTTTTCCTGTTGTAACACTGGAATGACGAGACAAATTTTCATCAATAAATCGTTCATAATGACCCAAGTCCAAATCAGTCTCTGCTCCATCATCAGTGACAAACACTTCCCCATGTTGAAGGGGACTCATGTTTCCTGGATCCACATTAATATAGGGATCAAATTTTTGCATGAATACTTTGCATCCACGATTTTTAAGCAATCGTCCAATACTTGAGGCATTAATCCCTTTGCCTAAGCTCGACACCACTCCACCTGTTACAAAAATAAATTTTGCCATAATTTCCTCATTTCCTAAAAAGTAAAAAGTTCTCTTGTTATAAGAGAACTTTTGGGCTCTATATAATTATATCAAATTTAATAATTTTTGCAATGATTTTTTAAAAATAATCTATATTTATTTCGAACGAGAAGTACATTGCCCGAGATTCATTCGTTTTGCTTCATACATCTTACAATCAGCACTACTTAAAACCTCTTGAAGATCGCGACCATGACGAGGATAATAAGCTACACCAACACTATATCGAATCAAAATTTTTTCAGACAATATTTGTTGAGGAATAGAAAAGATTTTTTGCATTTGATCTAATAATTTATTTGTATTTTTCTCATCATCTCCAGGAAGAAGGATAACAAATTCATCCCCTCCATAACGAAATAATTGAGCATCACGAGGAAAAATATTATTGACCAATTGAACAAATTTTTTTAAATATTCATCCCCTGTTTGATGAGAATGTTGATCATTAACATCTTTTAAATAATTAATATCAATAAACATCACCGTTGCTGTTTTGTTTCGAGCAAATATATCCTGTGCTCGTTGATATAAAATATTGCGACTATATGCTTGGGTTAATTCGTCTCGCTCGTATAGTTTTTGTAATTTGGTAAATCCCTTTTGTAAATCAATAGTTTTTAAAATAGCCATATAGGCATCCTTTATAGAACTAGATAACTCTTTTGCATATTTTGTTTGCATTTTGCCCAATCGTTCTAAATTTGAAAAATATGTTTTCTCTTTCAATTCTTTTAAAGCTTGGGTTTTTAACCCTTGAAAATACACCTTCATTCGGATAGACGTTGTTTTTTTTAAAATGAATGATGATCTTTTAGCCACATAATTCCATTCTTTATAATACAATAAACGTTTTAACATATAATAATCAATTTCATAATGATAATGAATAGTTCCGATAGGGTATTCTGGATATTCATATGATATTTGCTTATAATGAGATAATATTTGATTTTCTTCCTCTGCTTTTTTCACTCCCAACAATTCTATTAACATATAGACTAATTGTTTAGCATGTCGCCCAATATCTCGTGTTTCTTCATTAAAATTTCCATCGATAAGATTTTTCATTTTTAGATAACATTTATTCATAGAAGTTTCATCTTTGTTTTCAAAGCAAAACAAAGCATAACTTAAATAAAAACTCGTCACATCAACCATACTAATCTGATAAATATATGGGTTTAACATAATTCGTTCTGCAAAATACCGATATTTTTCATATAATTTATATTCTGAAAAAATATGAAACATAAACATATCAAAATTGATAGTGATTTTTTGATCAGGACATTCAAGTGAAATGAAGAGTTGATACAGATGAATGACCTCACCGTATTGTTCATGAATCATCGCTTCACTTGCTAAAATCAAATATATAATGCCTTTGTATGTTTTGTCATCAATAAGCGGCAAATATTTCGCAACTGATTTTGCAATAAGACCCCCAATTTTATAGTTTTGTTCATCAACAGCGCTTCGATAAAAAGAAAGATGTCCTAAAACCGCTTCATTTGCTTCACAAGATTGCAAGTAAAGAAGGGCATCTTGTGCTTGTTCTGAAATAATGTGTTTCGCTTTTAATAAAATATTAAACTGCTCCTTGGTCATAGAAACCTCCTTTTATCTGGTTTTAAATTTGATAAATATATACGATAATAATAAGATTGTGATTAGATAAGTTGCGAATACTGTGCATATCGCCTTTTTTTGCTAAATGAACCATCCCTTGTGTAAGGGGTTCCCATACTCCATGTTGAAAACACTCTCCAATTCCAGCTTCAACAACCACATACTCTTCATCATTAACATGAGTATGCGGACCAATGGAAGCCTTAGGAGGAATCGTAATCCGGGCAAGAGTCCGACTGTCTTCAACTATTCTTTGAATGGTGACACATCCCACTCCACCACGCATTTCATGAATTAAAACTTCAGGAATATTTTTATAATTTATAATCATATAATCAGCTCCTATTTTATTGTATCGCAATTCTAAAACAAATGCAAGAATAAGTGAAAAAGAAAAGGCTAATCCCTTATAAAAGAGATTAGCCTTTTAATTCATTCCTTATCAATTAATAAAGAGTGAATTGTTTTGTTTGATTAAACTACTGGAGCCCACTTAGCATATAGTACCACATTACTTGAAGTTCCTAATGCAATAGCAGTCACAGCATCACCAGTGAATTCAGCATTGTTATACCATCCACCAAATACATACCCAGCTTTTAATGGGGTATTAATTGTAATTTCTGGAGTTTCAATTGTGAAAGTCTTTGGTGATCCATAATAAGGAACCATCGCTTGTCGTTCAGCAGTATATGTTGCATCAATTGTTCCAATAAAGTAAGTCTTCATACGAAGGAATCCAGTCCAAGTACCTCCATACAAATGTTGAGTAGCATT
>JBAYFA010000150.1:0-3409 GCA_041667425.1 Bacilli bacterium | reverse complement strand
TTTCACTACCCAAATACAATTGAATAGGAATATCTTTTGCTGCATTCACAAGTTTTTGAAAACGTAAAAAAAGATCTTCTTTACTCAAAAATTTCCGCGAATTTAAAATAGAATGAGGCGTTAAAACAAGGTGTGTCACACCTTGTTCGTTCGCTTGCTTTAACATAATTAACGAGTTTTCAAGATCTATTGAACCATCATCTACTCCAGGTAGAATATGAGTATGGATGTCAATCATCTTTTTCACCTCATTTCTTTATTCAGCGTAATAATACTTATAATTATACTTTGTGTATTTATCCTTTACAGAAGTAATAACTAATCCCAATACATTTGCTTGAGCATTTTCAAGGGTTTTAAGGCTTTCTTTGATTATAGATTTTTTAGTTTTATCTGCTTGAACAATAAACAAGACACCATCTACATATTTTGAAACAAGAATGGGATCAACAACCACAGAAATAGGTGGAGTATCTAAAATAATAAAGTCATATGCTTCTTTTGCTTCAGCAAGTAAGTTATGAATCATTTCAGACTCTAAAATTTTTGCTGGATAAGGAGTTTTTTTCCCTGAAAAGACAACATCAATTCCATATTTGGTATGCTTAATAAGACTTTCTTTAGCACATTTCCCTGAAGCAAAATCTACAATTCCATTTTCATTTGGAAGTTCAAAATTACGATGAATCTTAGGTCGACGTAAATCGAGATCGACAACTAACACCTTAAATCCACGATTTAAATAAGAAAATGCTAAATTAACAGCAACGGTTGACTTTCCTTCATCTTGAGCAGACGATGTAATTTGAATAACTTTAATCTTTTCATCAACAGATGCTAACCCTATATTGACTTGAAGCTTTTCAAATGCTTCTTGAACATGGGTATCTTCAACAATTCCGCGTAATTTAACAAATTCTAATTTGTTTTTTCTTTTTTTTACTTTTAATTTTTTTGCTTTTCCCATTTTATTCACCCTTATCGTCATTTCCCATTAAAGGAATGACACCAATCACTTCATAGTTTGGAAATAACGATTCGAGTTCTTTTTTATTTCGAACAGTTGTTTTTAGAAACTCAAATAATAAGGCTCCTCCTACACCGAGTATACCACCAACAATAAAACTGATAATAACATTCAGTATTTTATTCGGGGATGCGTAAACACCTATTTTTGCACTTCCCCCTTGAATCATAACATTGTTCAAAACAGGAAATTCACCATTGGCAATTTCAATCGCATTACTGATTAAAGAATTAACAACCCGCTGAGATACCAACGGATCTTTATCTTCGTAGGTGATTATAACAAACAAACTTGTTGAACTGTAATCAACAGATAATTGACTACGAAGTTTAGAAGCTGAAATACCCAATCCTAATTCTTCAATGACTTCATCTAACACAAAATCTTTCTGAACGAATTCAGCAACAGTTTGAACAATACGAAGTGTTGAGGTCAAATCAATATCATTGGTACTGGTTCCAGATCCTGAGGTTTTGTCTACTTGAACCATAATGTCTGAACTAGAATTATATGTTGGATCCGCAAACTGAAATGTATAAATAATTCCAATAAAAGTAATGCCCACAGTGACAATCAAAATCAAATAAATATTACGGAATAACATATTGAAAAGTTCAACTAACGTTATTCCATTTTCTAAGTTTTGTTCTTCTCCCATTTTGAGTTCCTTTCCATATATAGTTAATTATATCATATTATAGCATACAAAAATCAAGAATGCAATGTAACTGTTATTTTTATAACAAAAAACTTAAAAATTGAACTATAACTATCCTCCCATTATAAAACACCCTATCATATCAGTTCTTCATGATAGGGTGTTATACTATGCTTTAATAAACTTTTCAACGTCAACCACAAACATGGTTGCACCTCCCACATTGACTTCAATGGGGACTGCAGAAATCATTCCGAATTCACTCACAATTGAGTTTGGTACAAATTCACGACGATTTTTAGAAAACTCCGTGATGATTGCAATTGCATGATCTACTTCAGAATCTGCAATGCCAATCATTAAAGTAGTATTACCATTACGAAGAAATCCGCCTGATGAGGCAAGTTTGGTCACAAAATACTTCTTTGATACTAACTCACGAATAACACGTGGAGCATCGTCTTTCGCAACAATCGTAATAATTAATTTCATTGGTACCTCCTTTATTCTTCATAGAATGCAATTGGAATATCAATGCCACTAACGGTTTCAGTTTGCTTCAACGCTGCTAATTTAGCAATCAAATTTGTATATGCAAGTAGCCGTGTTCCATCATAATTAATTTGATAGAATCGCACATCATCCCATGCTTTCTTATTATAAACAACAAGAGGCATAAATGATACGGGAATTTGATCAGGCATTGATGTATAAGTTGGTTGTAGCATTGTATTAAACATTTTTTCAATAGAGCCTTTAAATACACGCGAAATAACCATAGCTTTCGAGAAAGTTGTTGTTGTATTATCGTCAAAATTCAAAATGTTTGCACTTTGCAAAATTTTATAATCAATTCCAGATTGATTCATCACATAAAGTGATTCTAAGAATCCTTGTAAATCATAAAGAGATACATTAAATGTGGTTGGATCATAATCAGTAATTAAATCTTTCTTATAAAAATGATATCCATCCGCTGGAACAGTTAAGAAATCAACCATAACAGTATCAGCAATGTCTTCTACTAATCCAGCAACGATATTTTCCATTACCACTGAATTAACCAATGTTTCAAAGTCACTGTTGGTAACATCAAATTGAGCATCATGAACCAATATGAAATTAATAGCAAGAATCGAATCAACATCAATTCCACCCATGGTTTCAAATGAATCTTCTCCCACAATCAATTCAATAGAATCTAAGAATTTAGCCAACTCATTTTCAACAACAGTCTCACCACTATAGTCATTATACCATGCACATCGATCGGCATTATTTTGTAATGGACGATTTTGTAGATCCACTAGTGGCATTGACGTAATGGTGTCATTTTGATCAAAGATTTTCTGAACGATGGTTTCTGACAACACAAGTGACTGTAAAACAACTATTTGTTTTGCATCTTCAAAGATAACATCCATACTGAAGGCCATGGTTTCAAATGTTCCACTTCCACCCAAAATGATATTGGTTGCATCTAACATGTGAGCAATTTCACCATAGGAATTAACTTCATCACCATTGTATTGGTTGTACCATGGACTTCTATTACCAACATCAGATAAAATATTGCCTTCTAAATCTTTTAATGGAACATCAACAGTAATTCCATTTTGTTCATAAATTTTTGAGATGATTGTCTCAGAGAAGACATATGATTGTAATACTATTTTTTGTTTTGTTTGTTCAAATAAATTTTCGATATTGAAATCCATGCCCGT
>JBAYFA010000149.1:0-3524 GCA_041667425.1 Bacilli bacterium | reverse complement strand
GTCTTATTTTCAATATGGCCCTAATTAAGCCTTGTATGAGCGTGTTATCTTTCAATAGATGGGTATTTACCAATAAACTTTTTTACAGGCGTTTCACAAAAGCTCTTCACCCTGTTAGTTGTTTGTGGTATAATAAAGTAGGTGAATCGTATGAAAATCAACTATCCTAATCCGTCTATTCAAACAAAGCAAACACGACTAACGGCTGTTCAATCTCATGGAATGATTTTTGAACATGCCCTAAACCTTGCAAATGAATATTATTACAATCGCAATATTGCCGTTGTTTACAAAAAGCCTACCCCGATACAAATTGTAAAGGTTGACTATCCTAGTCGAAACAAAGCAAGAATCACCGAGGGGTATTATAAAACGCCATCTACGACCGATTACAACGGCGTATATAAAGGTCGATACATTGATTATGAGGCCAAAGAAACCAACAACCTCTCCTTCTCCTTTAAGCATATCTTTCCTCATCAAATTAACCATCTGCTCCGAGTCCATGATCATGGCGGCATTGGATTTCTCATTATCTTCTTTAAAAAGGTCAATGAAGTATACCTTCTTGATATTGCAATATTTAATCAACTTTTGACCGAAGCAAAAGCTGGCGGTAAGCAAAGCATCTCACGTGAACAATTTCAAACCCTAGGAAAACCAGTTTCACTCGGATATACTCCAACCATCGACTATTTAAAAGCCGTAGATGAATGGTACCAACTATAAAAACATCCATTTCGCTAATGAAATGGATGTTTTATTATAAATAGGTTTAATTAACAGAATCACGGAAAACAAGTTGAGGTGTTTTTAAATACATGAGCATCACAAGGATTCCTGAAAGAACAAATGAGATACCCAAATATCCTATATTATAAGTGACCGATCCCCAAAAAGGAACCTCATATACTAGCACACCCGAAGCCACGTGAGAACTAAAACGCAGTAAGAAGGTAAGTAAAATTCCCCCAATGAAATATATCATCGGTAACTGTTTATTGGCTCGTTTCATTTGACTATTAAAAATCCCTGCAAGCCCAACAACCCCATAAGCGAACACATAATCTAATATGATTGCTAATAGTCCCGCTGCTTCTCCCCAAAATAGTTGAATCGTTCCCACAATCAATCCGCAGGTTACCCCGGATTTAATTCCCCATCGATATGAGACAATCATAATGGGAACCATGGCAATTGAAATACTCCCACCTTGAGGCCATAAAGCTCCTCCAATTAAAGCCGACACATAATCAAGCGTTAAGCTCAAGGCTGATAATATGGCAATTTCTGCCATCCATTGAATTTTTTTCGACATATTTTCCTCCAAATAAAAAAATTCTTTGGAATGCCAAAGAATAGTAAGAATTTTTTCCTACGCTGGCATTACCCAGATCAGGTACTAGGGTCGTTAATTGAATAACCTCTCAGCCGTTTCCAGCTCCCCTTATTGATCTAAATTTATTATATCACACTTTTTCCTATATTACAAGATTCATAGAGTCTTTTTAGATCTTTTATATAGAGAACTAGATAGTTATATAATAAGAGAGACTCCATATCTCCTGTTTCACTCAATTCAACGATTCTTAATAAGAAAATCCCGCCTTCGCGGGATTTAAATAATCTAATTTTTTTGAATCTCAACAATAATGGTCTTAATTCGTCTATTTTCAACAAGATCAACCGTAAAGGTAATATTGTATTCAATATGAATAGGATCATCAATGTCTTGATCTTCATACACACTTTTATAAAAAACTTGTTTACCTGTATAAGGGGTTTCCTCACACATTTCATAAACATACCCACCGACCGTTGAATAAGTCGAATACGGTTCTTTTCCAAGTTCCATGGTTTCAAAGAAATACTCCAAACTCATCTCAGCCGTAATCCGATATTGATTTTCACCCAACGATTCAATGCGCTCAGTTTCTAATTCTTCAGCGAATTCATCATATTCATCATAGATTTCACCCACGAGTTCTTCAAGAGCGTCTTCCATGGTCACGATACCACTGGTTCCTCCGAATTCATCAGAAACAATTGCAAAGTGTTTTTTAAGATTTTGCATTTCACGAATTAAATCATCGACTTTGGTTGTCTTTGATACGTACATCGGTTTCGATATTAATTTATAAATATCGATAGATTCTGGGGAATGTTTAATATAAGCCGTTAAAAAATCACGTTCACTTAAAATCCCAAGAATATTATCTTTATCATTTTCAAATACAGGAATACGTGAAAACTGATATTCAAAGAACATATCTTTGATTTTATCGACCGAATCATGGACCTCAACGGCAATCATATCAACGCGATGGGTCATGATATCATACACAGTGCGATCCCCTAAGTTGATGGCGCTTTGAAGCAATTCAGCATTATCTTCATCAATGACACCTTCGTCCTCCATCACATCGATGATGGATTCCAGTTCATCTTCTGTGACATAGGGAGCACTTTTTTCATTTGATTTATGTCTAAAAACCAAATGTTTAAATTTATTTAATAACCACGATAGTGGATAAAAGACTTTAATAATAATAAATAACAAATGACTGGAAGCTAACGCGAATTTTTCTGCATTTGCTTTCGCATATGATTTTGGTAAGATTTCACCAAAGATCAAAATAATAATTGTCATAATAACCGTGTTTAAAATGCTAGATACCGTAGGATTGACGATGATGCGTGAGAAAAAGTAAGCTGCAATCGTAGTCGATGCAATATTTACTAAATTATTCCCTATTAGTAGGGTTGCAAGCGTCATATCGAACTTTTCTGCAATATAAACAGCCTTTTTCGCGCCTTTCCGTTTTTCATCAAGATAATTCCGTAAACGAATAATGTTAACACTAGAATACGCAATTTCTGCTGACGAAAAAAAAGCCGACGCAATTAATAAGACAATTAATGCGGCAAACAAAGGAAGATATAAAACAAATTCACTTAAAAAATTTGCTAAAAATACCGTTATCGAGTCACTCTCGAGAGGAACCAAGAAAAACCACCTCTAATCAATTTCTTTACTTAATTATACCACATATTTTCAAAAAGTCCATAGTTTATTAATGAGCAAGGCATTTTTATTTTAAACATCTCTTTAATTTAGGGATAAAATTACTCAATTGAGGCCTATTTATTCATCGCAACTAAAAAAATGAGACTCAAATCTCATTTTTGAGTTTGTTTTTCATCCAAATATGTTTGATAATACCGATAAACACTCTCAGAATTAAACGGATCAACGCGCGCATCAATGCGTTTAATTAACTCATTTAAATTTTGTTCGATGATATGAACAATTTTTTCAGAATAATGTAAATATTTTTGATTAAATTGGTATTCATCGCGATCAAGTTCTAAAACTTCTCCATTGGGAAATAATTTCACATCCAAGTCGTAATCAATGTATTTTAATCCTTCTGAATCCATCACATATGGAGAACTCAAGTTACAGTAATAAAATACCCGTTCATGACGCAACATGCAAATAACATTAAACCAATATTTTTTAT